>CAZQTF010000141.1:0-10138 GCA_964596135.1 uncultured Saprospiraceae bacterium
ATCCATGGCTTCCCCCGCAGCGGGAGGTTTGCTTTTTTGCGCTGATTTATCGTCCGATACGGGTGCGGGTTTGGGTTTTTCTCGTTCCTTTTCCTTCTCTTTTTCTTTTTTCTTTTTAGGCTTTTTGAATTTATATGTATCAATTTTGCCTAATATTTTCAACCCCCGTAATTCCGTCGCTTCTGCACGGAAATAACCCTGATCGGACGGTTTTGCGTCACTGCCGGTTGTTTCTTTTTCCTTAGGGGTTGCTACGAAAGGTTGTTGGAGCACTTTTGTCTCTTCTATTTTTTTCTCGGGAGCTGGTGGTTTGGAGTTTACTTCCGGTTGGGGTTCTTTTACTGGCGCTTCCTTAACTTCCAGTGTTTCTTTTTTGGCTTCCACTTCCACTTTTTCCTGCACCGGTAGCTGTTTGACAGGTTCTTCTACAGGTAGCTGTTCAGGGACGGGCTTGGTTTCTTCCGGGAGTGGTTCTGGCTTAATTTCGGGTTTACCTTTTTTATCCAAATCTATTTTCCCAAGGATCTTAAGCGTGGATTTGAGCAAACGTGGTCTTTCTTCAACGGTTTCTTCTTTTTTCCCATCGGCAACCACTGTGGTATCTGTTGGTTTGGGGGCATCTTCCTTGGAAGTCGCTTTTTCAATTTTAAGCATAATCGGCGCAGGAGCAGATTCTTTTTTAGCGGTGGGACGGCTTCCGATGATCAATTGGTCTGCTTTCTCTTTGATATCCCGGTCTTTGGAGAATTCTTTCAGCAGAATATCATGCATTTCATCGGTAACCTTAGCCGAGGGTTTGTCTTCAATTTCAAACCCATGACTATTCAGGTAATCCACAATCGTGGACGTACCTACATTCAATTCTTTTGCTATCTTAACTAAACGTAATGTCATTATTTGTAATTAGTGCTTTGACAACGTTTGTTTGATAGACAAAAACTCGTGCACAGTGATGTCCTTTACATATCTTACTATCTTTTTTGGATGAATAAAATGAAAAGGTTCATTGTTAAAAGCTTTAGCCCATCAAACAGGATTAAAAAATAAAGCGTTTTGCGTTTTCCGCGCAAAGATACAAAGTAAAAACCGTGTATCGGTAACTCTTTCCGTAAAAAACGATTTCGATACTCCTCTATTCGAGGGAGAAAACGCAGATGATACGGAAAGAGTTCCCCGGCAGCGACAAATATTAGTCTTCAAATTCAGCTTCCAGCACACGCATCACGTCTCGGATCGTCTCTTCTTCCAGGTCGGTACGGCGCATCAATTCATCTACGCTCAATGCCAGCACACTGCGGGCAGTGTCGCACCCAATAGACTTGAAAGCGTCAATTACCCACTCGTCAATTTCATCGGAAAATTCATCCAAATCAACGTCATCTATTTCAATCTCTTGTGTATTACGGAATACGTCTATTTCAAAGTCCGTCAGTTGGCTTGCCAGTTTAATATTGGTACCTCCTTTGCCAATTGCCAGCGACACCTGATCGGGATCGAGATAGACGGCTGCACGCCTGGCTTCCTGGTTGAGGTCAATATTGGTTACTTTCGCCGGGGTGAGCGCCCGTTGAATAAAGAGCGAAGGATTATTGGTATAATTGACGATATCAATGTTTTCGTTGCGCAATTCGCGGACAATGCCGTGAATGCGGGAGCCTTTCATACCTACACAGGCGCCTACGGGATCAATGCGATCATCGTAGGATTCAACCGCCACTTTGGCGCGTTCGCCGGGGATCCGCACAATTTTTTTGATAGCGATCAATCCATCTTCAATTTCCGGTACTTCCTGCTCGAGCAGTTTTGCGAGGAATTCGCTGTCGGTACGAGATACGATGACCACCGGAGAATTGTTTTTCATTTCCACTTTTTTGATCACCCCGCGTACCATGTCTCCTTTGCGGAAGAAGTCGCCTTTAATCATTTCGCTGCGCGGCATAATGAGTTCATTGCCAGTGGCATCATCGAGCAGGAGAATTTCCTTTTTCATCACCTGGCTCACTTCGCCGGTGACCATATCGCCTACCCTTTCGTGGTATTTGCGATACACTTCATCTTTCTCCAATTCCATAATCCGGGAGATGAGTGTCTGGCGGGCAGCCATGATAGCACGACGACCGAAATCTTCGAGAAAAAGTTGCTCGTAGCATTCTTCCCCAATCTCATAGTCTTCATCAATAGAAAGTGCTTCCGAGATAGAAATCTGGCTACGGTCATCTGTTACTTCACCATCGGGCACAATTTCGCGCACGCGCCATAATTCAAGGTCGCCGGTGGTAGTATTCACAATCACGTCAAAATTTTCGTCCGAGCCATATTTTTTGCGAATCAGGGTACGGAATACGTCTTCCAAGACGCGCACCATTGTCGGGCGATCTATGTTTTTCCCGGCTTTAAAGTCAGCAAAGCTTTCTACTAAGTTCATACCAGTTGTTGTTATCTGTTGAATTGTTACTGGGTTGAGTTCAGCGTAAATGGTTTAACCAATAACAAATCATTCTTTTTTAAAACGAAATTTTAATAATTGCCTTTTTTATATCTTCAAATGGAATGATGGTCTGTATAATTTCTTTTTTCTTTTTTTTTCCTTCCTTTGTAAGGACGAGTTCTTCAACCGTTGCGGCAAAATCCGTAGTGTCCACCAGCTTTCCGCTTTTTTTGATCCCGCTTTTCGTTGTGATTTCGATTTCCCGTCCAATGTTCTTTCGGTACTGGCGAGGCAGTTTAAGCGGACGGCTAATGCCCGGTGAAGAAACTTCCAGGGTGTAATTGTCGCCCAACATCAGGTCTTCATCCAGAAAGGATTCGAGGTAACGGCTGATCCGCTGACACTTGTCAAACGTGACCCCACTGTCGCTATCAATAAACACTTCGAGTTTGTTCCCCTTTTCCAGATAGTTGATGTCAATCAAAAAACAGTCGGCAAAATCCGGTTCCTGAAATTTTTTATCCAGCAAATCGGCAATTCTTTCTTCCACAATTGGTTCGGTTGTATGTAAAAAAAAGAGGGAACGCCGTGTTCCCTCTGATTTGTCTTCCATTATTGCTGCAAAGATAAAACTTTTTACAACGTAATGCAAGACTTTATTTTCCTGCATTTGCATTCTCTATAAAAAACGGCACAAAATTCCGTCCCAAAACGTGGTACAATGTTAAAAGTGATTTTCACAAGATCAATTTGGACGAAGACAGGATGGTGCGGTGACAAACAGCTTTTTTACCCAAAGAAAAGCATCTGTTGCAAATAAGAATATTTGCCAAATTTTCTTACTTTCATTGTCCGAAACAAACTTAAAACAGGATGGATAAAAGAACTTTTCTCAAACAATTGCCGGTATTGGGACTTGGCGCGCCCGCCATTTTCAAAAACTTGGATAAGTT
Source organism: uncultured Saprospiraceae bacterium (assembly GCA_964596135.1). Taxonomy (GTDB): domain Bacteria; phylum Bacteroidota; class Bacteroidia; order Chitinophagales; family Saprospiraceae; genus JADJNW01. Next base: position 3,382 of record CAZQTF010000141.1, read on the forward strand.
GGTCGGCTCGGTAGAACATTTTTCGCCCACCGAAGTGGCTGAAAATGAAGATTTTTGGATGCAGATTCGCAGCGGCTACCGTCTGAAGCCCGATTATATCAACCTGGAAAACGGGTATTACTGTATCACTCCGCAGGAAACGCTGGAAAATTTTATCCATCATGTACGGGAAATCAACTATCAAGGCTCATACTATATGCGGACGGTGCAGTGGGACAATAAAAGAGCGGTGGCGGAAAAACTGGCAGAGTTGGCAGATTGCTCACAGGATGAGCTGATTATCACCCGAAACACAACCGAATCACTTGACACCATCATTGGGGGATTTCCCTGGCGCGCCGGTGATGAAGCGGTGATGGCAGATCAGGATTATGGTGCCATGCTCGACATGTTCAAATTGATAGAGCAACGACACGGTGTAGTGTTGAAAAGGGTTTCGGTACCCAATCATCCCAAATCGGATGAGGAAATCGTGGATTTGTACGCCAAAGCTATTACACCGAAAACCAAGCTGCTCATGGTGTGTCACATGATCAATATCACCGGACAAATTCTGCCGATTCGCAAAATTTGCGACATGGCGCACAGCAAGGGCGTAGAAGTGATGGTGGACGGCGCGCATGCTTTTGCCCACATCCAGTTTTCCTTGAGAGAACTGGATTGTGATTATTATGGTTGCAGTCTGCACAAATGGCTGAGTACGCCACTCGGAGCAGGCTTTCTTTTTGTAAAAAAGGAAAAAATCCCGCAAATCTGGCAGATGTTCGGGGAAATGGGACGAAAACCCGACGACATCCTTCGGCTCAATCACACCGGCACGCATCCGGTGCACACCGATCTTGCGATCAACAACGCCATTGAATATTACCTGCGCCTCGGACCTGCCCGCAAAGAAGCTCGTCTGCGCTACCTGCAAGCCTACTGGACAGCCCAGGTACGGGATCTGCCGCACATTATCCTGAATACCCCCCGGGAGGCACAGCGCTCGTGTGCTATCGCCAATGTAGGCGTGCAAGGTATGAAACCTGCAGCATTAGCCGAAACGCTTCTGAAAAAATACCGCATCTGGACGGTGGCGATTGACGGCGCCGGCGTACATGGCTGTCGCATTACGCCGAATGTTTATACGTCGCTGAAAGAACTGGATACCTTTGTGGCAGCGCTGAAGTCTTTGGGTTAGATGTCAGGCTTAAGGCTAATATCCTTTTACCAGTGTATCGGCTCCCAGAAATTTGTTTTCCTGATGGGTGTACCATTTGCGCACTTTAGGCAGGCGCATGCCCGCTACCTCCGCTTCTTCTTCAAGCAGAATGTACTCACCATCGTTTTGGGCTTCGTCGTGATAAAAACGGTATCCCATTAGCTGGCAGGAAGTGGTATCAAAATAAAAATACCACACATCGCTACCCACATTGGCATCATAGCTGACGCGGATTTTGTAGGCTTTTTTACTATCAAATTCATCCAACACCGCCCGCTCGCTCAGTATCGTGCCCGGGTCTTTCAGTTTCATGGGCAAGCCCCAAAGGTAGGTGTAATAATTGCGCATGAAGGCCGTGCGTTCGCAGGTAAGGCGCAGGCGCTTTGCATCATCCTCTGAGACAACAGCGCTTCCGTTTAACTGATGCTGGCATTCTCCTTTATGTATGATCCGGGTGATTTCTTCGTCCCCGTTTTTTTGATACATGGCAAAATGTTCCTCTGGGACATTGATTTCGACATTGGTATAACGCACTGAGCCATTCGGGCGGGTTTCTTCAAAATTCAGTTTTAACACAGCTTCCCCCCAATGACCGTGTGGATCATGATAGCGAATACTTTTTTCCAGAATTTCAGCCGACGCAGGCATTTGTGCGAAAACAACATTGGCTGTAGCCAGCCAGACGAGGAAAGTAAAAAGTTTCATTTCATTCCTTTTTGTAAAATTAAAAAAGCCCCAGGCGAAAACCTGGGGCGATGTGGATTATTTTCAAAGTTCAATTGAGTTCTCTTCTTATCCGTTCATTGAAGTGAGGAATTCTTCATTGCTGGTAGTTGATTGCATATGCTTTAGCAAAAATTCCATTGCTTCGTCCGGTTTCATGTCTGCCAGGTGGTTGCGCAAGATAAACATTCGCTGAAGGGTATCTTTGTCCAGTAGCAGATCATCGCGGCGTGTGCTTGATTTCGTAAGATCAATAGCCGGGAAAAGGCGCTTGTTCGCCAAGGTACGGTCGAGTTGCAGTTCCATGTTACCTGTACCTTTGAATTCTTCGAAGATCACCTGGTCCATCTTGGAGCCGGTATCAATCAAAGCTGTAGCGAGGATCGTCAGTGAGCCGCCGCCTTCAACGTTGCGAGCGGCGCCAAAAAATTTCTTCGGTTTGTGCAGCGCGTTGGCTTCTACCCCACCAGAGAGCACTTTACCGCTGGCAGGAGCCACTGTGTTGTAAGCACGCGCCAGACGTGTAATCGAATCGAGCAGAATCACCACATCATGACCGCATTCCACTAAGCGCTTGGCTTTCTCCAATACGATGCCGGCTACGCGTACGTGGTTGTCTGCCGGTTCGTCGAAGGTAGAAGCGACCACTTCTGCTTTCACGCTGCGCTTCATATCCGTTACTTCTTCCGGGCGTTCGTCTACCAGCAAAACGATGAGGTAACATTCCGGATGATTTTTGGCAATGGCATTGGCGACATCTTTCAATAGAAAGGTTTTACCGGTTTTGGGTTGGGCTACGATCAAGCCACGCTGCCCTTTACCGATCGGCGTGAACATGTCCATCATTCGCATACCAAAATCCCGCCCGGTCGGCGAAGACGCCAGGTTGAGTTTTTCATTCGGAAAAAGCGGCGTCAGGTAATCAAACGGCACACGATCGCGAATATCCTGCGGTTCCAAGCCATTGATCTTAGAAACACGCAAAAGCGCAAAGTATTTTTCCCCTTCTTTGGGCGGGCGAATGGCGCCACGTACCGTATCTCCTGTGCGCAAGCCAAACAGCTTGATTTGCGATGGCGACACATAAATATCATCCGGCGAAGTGAGGTAATTATAGTCTGATGAGCGCAGGAAACCATAGCCATCAGGCATCATTTCCAGAATGCCTTCGCCTTCGATAATGCCGTCCAGTTCGATGTCAAAATCATCGGGGCTGCCTTTACGCGACTGTCCTTTAAAATCTGGGGTACCTCTCTGGCTCTCTTCGTCTCGTTCTCTGCTTTCGGGGCGGCTGCGCTCTCTGGGCGGTTCCTCTCTTCTGCTGCGATATCTTGGGTCTTCCACCACTTCCTCTAAGGGTTCTTCCTGAACCTGCATCCGTTTGCGGGCGCGTTTGCGGCGATCATCCTCTCTACTGTCGCGATTAGAAGCACCATTCTCGGTGTTCATGAGCACTTTATCTTCCTGTTCCTCCACGGTCGGCGTATAGCTGCGCGGATATTCGTCATCGTCGTCATTATCCAAAGGCGGCACTACAAAATCGTCATCATCATCATTTGGCAGATCATTGCCGGCAACCGCCTGGTGGTCCAGGATTTTGTAAATCAATTCTTGTTTGTTGAGTCGCTTATAACCTTCCAGCCCTAATCGCTCTGCTATGTCTCGCAGCTCAGGCACAAGCATGTCATTCAATTGCAAAATGTCGTACATAACAGTATGGTGTGTTGTTTTTTGTTAGAATGGTTTCGTTAAAACCGTGAGAAAACAAAATCAAATGTAATAGTTGTTAATCAATGTGGACATTAAGTATATGTGGGGATTCTTTCCTATCTCCAGCGCAGTTTATACAATAATAAATTCACCGTCCAGACAGACAACCTCTTTTCCAGTGGGAAAAATCGTTAAGGAATTTAGATTAAAACACCTTATCAGACTTAGTATTTCAGATGCTGCTAATGGTGGTGTGCCTTTACGTTGCGTTTGCGCAAAAATACATTAAATTTTTTGTTTTCAAATAGTATCTTTGCAAAAAATGTAACTAAAAACTTTCCGCTAAAGTTCAAATTAGTTGAACAATTATTTCCATCTACTGTAATTCACAACAATTTATGCTACAAGTCAGTTTCATTCGCGCCAATAAAGAACACGTCACCAAAGGATTAAAAAAGAGGAATTTTTCGGAAGAAGACCTCCGGATCATTGATCATATTTTGCAGCTCGATGATTCCCGCAAGCAAATCCAAACCGAGTTGGATAATCTGCTCGCCGAACGCAACCGCCTTTCCAAAGAGATCGGCGATCTGATGAAACAGGGCAAACGCGACGAAGCCGAGCAAAGCAAAAGCCGCGTAGCATACCTGAAAGACAGTGCTTCGATGCTGGAAGGCCAAATGCAGCAAACGCAGGCACAACTCGAAGAACTGCTGCTGCGCGTGCCTAATATTCCTCACGAATCGGTGCCTGCCGGCAAAACGGCGGAAGACAATGAAGTGTACAAAGCCTGGAGCAAAGATTTGCCCAAACTCGGTCCCGACGCTCTTCCCCACTGGGAATTGGCTACCAAATACAATATTTTTGATCTTGAGTTGGGTACCAAGCTGACAGGCTCCGGGTTCCCGGTTTATCGCGGCAAAGGCGCTAAGCTGGAGCGTGCATTGATTTCTTTTTTCCTCGATGAGGCGACCAAAGCCGGTTATGAAGAGATCATCCCTCCCTTGCTGGTCAATGAAGACACTGCCCGCGGCACCGGCCAACTGCCTGACAAAGAAGCACAAATGTATTACGTAGAACGCGATAATCTCTACCTGATCCCTACAGCAGAAGTACCTGTGACCAACATTTACCGCGATGAAATTTTGGAAGAAAATGATCTGCCGATCAAACTCACGGGTTACACACCCTGCTTCCGGCGTGAAGCGGGTTCTTACGGCGCCCACGTGCGTGGCTTAAATCGGGTACACCAGTTTGACAAAGTAGAAATCGTACGCTTCGAGCATCCCGATAAATCTTACGCTGCGTTGCAGGAAATGCTGACCCACGTGGAAGGCTTGCTTGAAAAGCTGGAACTTCCTTACCGGATTCTGCGTTTATGTGGGGGTGATATGGGCTTTACATCGGCGCTTACCTTTGATTTTGAGGTGTATTCGGCAGCACAGGAGCGATGGCTCGAGGTCAGTTCGGTCTCCAATTTTGAGACCTTTCAAAGCAACCGCATGAAACTTCGCTTCCGCGACAGCGATAAAAAAACAACGCTGGTGCATACGCTCAACGGCAGCGCTCTGGCTTTGGCGCGCATTGTAGCAGCATTGTTGGAAAACAATCAAACTCCCAACGGCGTTGTTATACCAAAAGCGCTAAGCGCTTATACTGGATTCGACATTATTTCCTAAATCAAAATTCAAATTCTGTAAATAACTATGTTTGGGTATATTGTAATTGCAGGTATTTTTTCGGTAATCGGCATGGTTATCAGCGGTCGCCTGCGCAGCAAATTTGCGCACTACAGCCGCATCGGGCTTCGCTCTGGCATGAGCGGTGCCGAAATCGCCGAAACCATGTTACGGCATTATAACATCCGCGACGTAAAAATTGTAGAAGGGCAAGGATTTCTCACCGATCACTACAACCCGCTGACTAAAACCGTGAGCCTAAGCTCCGATGTCTATCACAGCCGAAGCGTAGCCGCCGCCGCAGTAGCAGCGCACGAATGTGGGCACGCCGTACAGCACGCCAATGCGTACGCCATGTTGCAATTGCGCTCCGCCATCGTACCGGTGGTGAATATCGCCGCGGGGTTGCAACAGTACCTGCTGCTATTTGCTCTGGGAGCATTTGGCATGGGCGCAAGTAATACCTTGTTGTTGCTTACTATTGCCACCTTCGGCGTTACGACTCTTTTCAGCCTGGTCACTTTGCCAGTAGAATTCGACGCTAGCCGTCGGGCATTAGCCTGGCTCGACCAGTCAGGTGTAGCGCGCGGCGAAGAATACAACGGCGCCAAAGACGCCCTTTGGTGGGCAGCAATGACCTACGTAGCCGCAGCTTTGTCGGCATTGGTTACGTTGTTATATTTGATCATGCGTCTGAATAATGATTAAACTTAAATCTGAGCTGTGAAATGCGGGATGGGCTTTCTGAACCACAGAAACGACAACCATTCTCCCGCATTTCAATTGCTCGGTTTTTATAATTCAAATCCTAAATTTTACATTTCACATTAGTATTCCTTAACTTTGCAGGCGCATTTAAAGCCAAAACTGATAAAGCCATGCAGACCGAAGAAGTAAATTTATACGTTGAGCACGCACATGAATTGATGGATCATGCCATCGAACACTTACAACATGAACTGCTGAAGGTACGGACGGGTAAAGCTGCTCCTGCGATGCTGGAAGGGCTCATGGTTTCTTACTACGGTGCGCCTACGCCAATTAACCAGGTTGCGAACATCAGCGCTTCCGATGCCCGCACGCTGGTCATTCAACCCTGGGAAAAAAGCATGCTGGCGCCAATCGAAAAGGCTATTTTTGAAGCCAACCTCGGCGTTACGCCGCAAAATGACGGTGAAATAGTGCGCATCTCGATACCTCCACTGACGGAAGAACGCCGTAAAGACTTAGTCAAAAAAGCCAAAGCGCTGGGCGAAGAAGCCAAAGTAAGCGTGCGCAACGCCCGCCGCGATGCAATGGAACACATCAAAAAAGCTGTAAAAGAAGGCTACCCGGAAGATGCCGGCAAGCGCAAGGAACAGGAAGTACAAAACCTGACCGATAAATACAGCGAGAAGATTGATCATATGATCGAAGCGAAAGAAAAAGATATTTTGACGGTATA
>CAZQTF010000142.1:0-10071 GCA_964596135.1 uncultured Saprospiraceae bacterium
GATGACAGATCAGGGTGTTTGTGTTTTAAAATTTACGTTATTGAAATAATTATAAGTAAATGCGGATAATTTGGTTATATTATTCAATCACAATTTCTGCGGTTGCAACAGCGGCGGCGCCAAAGAAACCCAGCGCATCGTTGCCAGACTTGTCCAGGCGCTTCACATTGCCTTTCAAGGCGGCGGGCGGCGTATCGAAGAGCGAGCCAACAAAAGCCGTTTGATTCTGCAATTGCAAGAGAAAATCGTAAGCTGCTCTGGAGATAGACATTTGTTCCACCCGGAAGGTATCGCCCAATTCCAGGGGCTCGAAATTCACTTCGATGCCAATAATCGGATTGCCATCCACAAATTGGTCGGTAGCGATGATGATGTCAAAAGGCGTATTTTCGTATTCATCGTTCACATATTTGCGCCAGCGGTAATGGTCGCCCACGCCAGCAGGCTCATAAGTGTCAATTTTTACATAATAGCCTTCATCCTGAAAGGCAGTTTTTTCTTTGAATTCGTAATAAATGCTATCAATTTCCGGTACGGAGTGCAACAATTCGGGGTTGGATTCATATTCCTCACCTTCTTTGGTGCGGATGTAAATATGATACATGGAACCTATTTTGCCTATATGATTTGTTACGTACACGCCGGCTTCTTTTTCTTCGAGGGTGTCCACCACACCGGTTTCATTATACAAAATGACCAATGCGCCGCTTATTTTGGGTGTCGTAGTATTATTGAAATAATTGGCAGTAGAACTAAGTAACACCCGCTTTTCGCCGGGTTGATCAGTGATCAGACCATCTACCACAAGCAGCACATTGCCGTCGGGCAGATCGAGGTTAACGATGTCCTGGCAGCCTGCCAGCAGGAGCGTTGTGAATGCCAAAAAGGAAAATATGATATTTTTCATAATGATTTTATTTTTTTGACTTAATAGATGTGTACATTTATTAAATATGCCATATCTAAATCATTAAAAAGAAAAATTATACGTTGCGTACGGCAAAATGCTGCCAAAAATGGACAGGCGCACGGCTTCAGTTTCCAATGGATTGTCCTCGTTTTGGCGGAAAAAGATCGAGTACGGATTGCGGCGAGCGTACAAATTATACACGCCAAAATCCCAGGAGCTTTTCCATTTTTTCTGCGAATTTGGATTCGGAACATAATTTACACCAATATCCAGACGGTGGTAATCGGGCGTGCGCGCACCATTGCGATTGCCGTAATGCGGCACGGTAATGCCGTCGTACACGTAGCGAGATTCGGGGTACGTAATCGGGCGACCGGTTGCGAAGGCAAAATTTGCCGATACATTCCATTTTTCATTAACTTTATAATTTGCGGTAATGGATAAATTATGCAGCTTATCATAATTCGAGGGATAATACTCACCATTGTTAATACCTGGCACGATGCGTTCCGAACGCGACAGGGTGTAACTGATCCATCCCGTCAGCAGTCCTTCATTTTTTTGCACCATCAATTCCAATCCATAGGCGCGTCCGTCGCCGGTGAGCAATTCGGTTTCCAAGGTTTCATTCAGCAGCAACTCCGCGCCATCCTTGAAGTCCAGCAGATTCTGGAAATCTTTGTAAAAGACTTCAATTGAGGCTTCGTATATATTTTTTTGGAAATTCCGAAAATAACCAACTGCGAACTGATCTACCGTTGCCGGTTTAACGTAGGTGCCGCTGGGCGTCCAGATATCAATTGGGGTGGCAGAAGTAGTATTGGAAACTAAATGAATGTATTGCTGCATTCGGTTGTAACTTAATTTGACGGAATTTTCGTCGTTGATGACATAATTTGCAGAAAAGCGTGGTTCTGGCGCGCTAAAAGTCTTGATCGGCTCCCAGGATCCATAGGAAAGTGTGTCAATGATAGCATCCTGATCGGTCGGCACGCCATTTTCATACAAATAAACATCCTCTTTGCCCATACGCTGGAAAAGTGAGTAGCGCAAGCCGTATTGCAGGGTCAGATTGCGGATCGGTTCGTGTTCAAAACTCATGTACACTGCGCTTTCCAGAGCGTGATTGTGTTGGATGTTAATTTCGTTGAAGATAGATTCGTCGCCCACGCCCTTGGCTCTGCCCGGATGAAAACGGTAGATGTTGCCTTCCGCTCCAAAATCTAATTTGCTTTTCGGACTGAAAAAGTAGCTAAAGTCACCTTTTAGAACATAATTGTAAATATTGGCATCCCAATCGAACGCCTGCGCGCCTTCCGGTACCCCGAAGGAGTAACCGTAATCGCTGTAAACGGCAGTAAAATTGGAAAACAAACGATCGGAAAACAGGTGATTCCAGCGCAACGAGGCGGTGGCATTGCCCCAGTCGGAAGAGAAATCATTGCCGAAATTAAATACATCTCTGCCGAAGTAGCCCGACAGATAGAGACGATCTTTCTCGCTGATGTTAAAATTGGCTTTGGCATTAAGGTCGTAAAAATAAACGATATTGTCTTTCAGGTCGGGTGTAAATTTCAAAAACAAATCACCGTAAGAACGGCGTCCGGCAATCATAAACGAACTTTCGTCTTTCTGGATCGGGCCTTCGAGTGTCAAGCGACTGGAAATCAGCCCCAAGCCCCCGGATGCTGCGAAGTTTTTCTTATTGCCATCGCGCTGGCGCACATCGAGCACCGAGGACAGGCGACCGCCGTATTTGGCGGGAATACCGCCCTTGTACAGTTTGGAATCCTTGATCGCATCCACATTGAACACCGAAAATAAGCCAAACAGGTGCGAGGAGTTGTACACGGTGGCTTCGTCGAGCAGGATCAGGTTTTGATCCACATTACCGCCGCGCACGTTGAAGCCTGTGGCACCTTCGCCCACCGAACTCACGCCCGGCAGCAACTGAATACTGCGAATCAGATCCGCTTCGCCCATCACCTGGGGAATTTTCCTGATTTGGAGGGCGCTCAGGTTTTCCACGCTCATTTCGAGGCTTTTTACGTTGCGATCCGTTTCCTTAGCGGTTATCACTACTTCTTCAAGGACTAAACCCTCAGGAACGAGTTCTACGTCCAGCGTCTTGCTCGCGGTGAGGGCAACACTCAGCGTTTGGCTTTCAAAGCCCAGATAGCTGAATACGATCTGATAATTGCCAGGCGCTACTGATAGCGAATAAAAGCCATACGCATTGGTGGAGGTACCGGTTTCCAGTTCTTTTACAAAGACCGCCGCGCCGATAAGTTCTTCGCCATTGCCAGCATCGCGGACGTGACCGCTGAGGGTAACTTTTTCCTGCGCAAAGCCTGCCGAGGCAAGCAATAACAGGAACAACACAAGGTGAAGTTTAAACAGTTTCTTCATTTGTTGTAGATTGTTTAAGGTGGTTCCCAAAATGAATTCCGAGGATAGGATACCGGAAATCAGCATCCGCCCCTATCACAAGAAGTCATATTTGTGTGAAGAGTTATATTTTATCTACCAAGGCAAAGAAAATGGAGATAAAAGGACTGGATTATTCTATATTCGGCGCTCGCAGTTTTAATTTGCCGTGTCCTAATTTCCAAAATACCCCACCCCCTTAGCCATAAGGGTAGCCAGTAGCGGAATGATGAGCACCAGCAGTAATTCCAGGCGGATCAACCAAACGATGTTTTTGGGAATATCCACCAATTCATTCATATTGTCACCCTTGCGGTTTTTGAGAAAGAAAATAGTGGGATAGACAGACAAAATTGCCATGAGCACAAAAAGCCCGACCTTGGTGTGGAAAATGAAGTTTTTAGAATAAAATTCGGCAGGTTTGCCCACGCCAAACCAAAGTGTCAGACCAACCGCGACCACCACGAGCGCAGAGATACCATAAACAGCATCAAGCACCGACAAACGGCGGATTTCACTGCGAGTCATGCGCGCTTTGAGGAGCAAATGCTCACTGACAATCGAGCTTACCATCGCAAAAATGCTGATAAAATGCAGGTAGCGGAAAAGAATTTCGAGTGTCATATCAATGGTCTTGATTGTTTAATGCCAGATAAACCAAATCACATGGTAAAAGTTTCCGCCGAATGCTACTTTATTTTGTCAACTTCTCAAATAAGATGCGCCGTTGATATCCAGAATCGCGCCGGTCATAAATTCCGCCCCTTCGGAAGCCAAAAAGACAATGCCGTAAGCCACCTCTTCGGGTTTGGCAATGCGCCCCAGCGGGCAATCTTTCATCACTGCTTCGCGCTCGGCGTCGGTGAGGGTGATCTTTGCCATGTCGGTTTCGACGAAGCCCGGCGCAACGACTCCCACGAAAATGTTGTGTGGCGCCAGTCGCTTCGCTAAAGATTGGCTCATGGCGTTCAAACCTGCCTTGCTCGCGCCGTAAGCGGGTTTGGTTGGTTCCCCCCGAAACGCGCCACGCGAAGAAACATTCACAATGCGTCCGCCGCCTTGTTTGATCATTTGCTGCGCCGCAAAGTAGCACACATTCGCTGGAGCAATGAGGTTCATTTCCAGCGTCATACGCCAACTGGTGATCCATTCGTCGAAATCCACCGCATCAATCGGATGAAACATAGATAAACCGGCATTATTGACCACCACATCCAAACGCCCGTAACGCGCCACAATGGCTTCAATCATTTCCCGAACAGCCTGGGGATCCGTCACATCCGCCTGATAAATCATATGCCCTTCGCCGGGCAGCGCTTCCAGCGTTTCCTGCGCCGCCGCTTCGTTGTTCTGGAAATTAATGACCACCTGGGCGCGTCGTTTGGAAAACTCCTGCGCCGCTGCCTTGCCGATGCCGCGCGAACCGCCCGTGATGAGCACAACTTGATTGGTAAAATCCATGTATTCAGTTGAATTATTAAAAGAAGCCCGAAAATAAGACATCCGCCCCAATCAAACAATTAAATTGAGACCGGATAGTGAAATCAAATGTCAAGATGCTGCTTTTGTCGCCTGCAAGTGCAAAAATCCTGTCCGCTGGTTTGCCCAACTTCACTTTAACAACTAACTTACCGCGGCTATTTCTGTTTTTTGCAGAAAAAAATCTATATTTCGCAATTGGATAAAAAATTGAGGTTTAAATAAAAACTGACCGCAAAATTAAACATCATAAAACACAACCAACATCTGAAAACAAGGACAAAACCATGCGTATGAACTTAAAAAAATATTTACTTTTAGGGGTACTTATTACCATACTTGGAACACTCAAAGCACAAGACATTCACTTTACCCTGTTCAATATGTCGCCGCTATCGCTCAATCCAGCGCTGACCGGCGCATATGAAGGTACGGCAAGAGTAGGCGGCATTTACCGCGATCAGTGGGCGAGTTTTTTACCCAATCAATTCACCACGCCTTCTTTTTTTATTGATGCGCCAATTATTCGCGGCTTTCGCAAAAATGACTGGGTCGGTGTCGGGCTGCTCACGATCAACGATGAAGCAGGAACTGCGAAGCTGAAAACCAGCACGAACATGCTGTCGTTGTCCTACCATTTTGCAATGGATAAAGAAAGAAAAACCATGCTGACGCTTGGTTTGCAGGGCGGCAGCGTGCAGCGCAGTCTCGATCTTCAGGCAGATGACCTGCTCTTTGGGGATGAGTCGGATCTGGTGGGGGGCACGCCTGGCGGCAGCGAAGACCGCAGCCTAAGCGACGAAAAAAATTATATTGACTTTAACGCCGGGCTAATGTTGCGCACTCAAATCAGCGAGGAATCCAAGCTGGAAGTAGGGATCGGTTTCAATCATATCACCCAACCTAAGTACAACTTTCAAAGCGCAGCCCCCGGTGGCGACCAGGATGCAGAAAAGCGTCCTTTCAAAACGATCGCTCATGCCACCTACCATAACAATTTGACAGAAAAACTGAGCATTTCCCCAACGCTCTTATTCCAAACCACCGGCGGCGCTACCGAAACGGCGCTGCAAGCCTGGGGCGGTTATCTGCTCAAAGAAGAAAATCCAGCGAAAAAACAACCGGAAATTCAACTGAACTTTGGCTTGGGCTATCGCTTCGGCGACGCGGGGCAGGCATTGCTGGGAATGGATTACGGTCCGTTGCGCGTGGCTGCAAGCTATGATGTGAATGTATCTTCGCTGAATGAGGTAAGCAATTATCAGGGAGGCTTTGAGGTCGCTGCCTGGTACATTTTCAAAATTTATAAAAAACCGGATACCAAACCGGCAATCATTTGTCCACAGTTTTGAGGTTTAATGCCAAAAAGTATTAACCCGTATTTAACCAAATTTTAAAAAATCCATATCCGGCTTTCAGCGTTCCATTACTGGAAATTAGATTTTAGAGAAGCCCTGATTATTTCATTTTCAATCGAATATCTAAAAATCTAAGCTTTCAAAGATAAAAGATTATGAGGAAAATATTCACACTAACATTCTTACTTGGACTGGCCGCAAGCATAGCATTGGCGCAACCCATCCGCAAAGCTGCCTATGATGTGCTGTTGCAGGTAGCCGAAGAGCAGTACCAGAAAAAAGATTATTACAACGCGCTCAAAAAATATGAAGAAGCCTACGAAGATAAGGAAGATCGCACGCTGCTGCCTAAAATAGCCGACCTCCAATACCTCATCCGGGATTACATAGGCGCAGAGCGCACCTACGCGCGCATTCTTCGCCGCGACGAGAACAATCAGTTTATGGAAAAACGCTTCCTGTATGGTCGCGTGCTCAAAATGAATGGCAAATACCCTGATGCGCTCGATCAGCTGCGCCTTTTTATTGACAATACGACCAATGATTCGCTGAAAACGCTGGCGCAAAACGAGCTTGCCGGCGCTGAAATGGCGATCAATTCGCCGCCACCAACCAAAAAAGTGAACATGGAAAACGCCGGACGGGAAGTCAACACGACGTTCTCCGAATACTCTCCCGCTTTCGGTCGCGGTGGCAACACCATGTATTACGCGGGTTTTGATACCAAAGAGGTGATCATTATTGATGAAAAAACGACGAATTATCACGCCAAAATTTATAAATCCGCCAAAGGCGAACGCGGCTGGGAAAAGCCGGTTGTATTGGATGAAAAAATCAATCGTCCGGATTATCACAATGTCAATGTGAGTATATCACCGGATGGCAACCGTATGTTCTTCACACGCGCGCAACTCGAAGGCAACGTGATGAGTGAAGGAAAAATCTTCTACAGCGTTGGCGGAGACGACGCCTGGGGCGCTGCCAATGAAGTGCAGGGCATCAACGGCGACTACATCAACAAGCACCCCGTAGCCGGCGAACTGTTTGGTCGGGAAGTACTCTTTTTCACTTCAAATATGCCGGGTGGAAAAGGCGGTTTCGATATTTACTACGCGCCGCTGGAAGGAGAAGGCAAGTATGGACGCCCCGTCAATCTTGGTTCGACAATCAATACCATCGCCGATGACGAAACGCCATTTTATCTTGATGGAACGCTTTATTTCAGTTCGAACGGGCATCCCAGCTTCGGCGGGTTTGATATTTTTTATACTACCTGGGACGGGCAGAAGTGGAGCAATCCGCTCAATATGGGCAATGCTTATAATACCGGCGTGGACGACCAATTCTTTGCGCTGGATGCCGAAGGGTACAATGGATTCCTCTCGTCCAACCGCGAAGGTGGGCGCTCCGTCGAAAGCAAAACCTGCTGCAACGATATTTACACTTTCACGATGCCGAAAATGTCGGTGGATTTGGTGGTCGGTATGTTTGATTCCAACCGCAAGCCGCTGCCGGGCGGTACGGTTCAATTGATGGAAATTGTAAATAACAAAATCGGACAAGCCAATTCTCAAACCAACGACAAAGGTAACCGTTTTGGATTCGAACTGGCGTTTGAAATGCCGTATCGTATCATTGGCATGCGCGAGGGTTACTACCCCGATACAATTGAATTCAACACGGTCGGCTTGAAAGAATCCAAAACCATCGAACAGCGCTTCTATCTGAAACCAAAGCCGGTGCCGCCGCCAGAACCAGAGTATGACACCATCTCGATCGAGCAGGCAATTGTCTTGGAAAATATCCTCTACGATTTTGACGATGACCGAATTAAAACCGAGGCGGAGCAAGACCTGCAAGTGGTGTACGAATTGATGACGGAGTACCCGGATATGAAGATCGAATTGAGTTCGCATACCGATAATCGTGGCAATGACGCTTACAACAAAGACTTGTCGCAACGCCGCGCAGAATCGGCACGCCGATGGCTGGTACGCAAAGGCATCGCCCGCGAGCGCATTGATGCAAAAGGCTATGGTGAATCCGCGCCTAAAGCGGTTACTGCCAAACAGGCTAATCAGTATCTTTTCCTGAAAGAAGGCGATGTGCTGACCGAAGAATACATCAACAAATTGGCAACCGAACAAGAAAAAGAAGCCGCCCATGCCATCAATCGCCGTACAGAATTCAAGATCACTGCCGGTCCGACCAGTATTATCATCAAGAGTACTCGTTTGCGGAAGAATCCTTCTACCAAGTCTCCCAACGACCGGAATACGTTGATTAAAATCGAACAGGACTCGCTGAAAATCAGTGAGATGTCTTCGCTTTACGGCAAAAAAGATCTAAAAGGAATGCCTATCATGATTTTTACAGAACGTATATTTGATTTTGGTAAAGTGAAAAAAGGCGAGCATCCGCAGTACACCTTTGAATTTATCAATCGCGGCGATGTGGATTTGGTGATTGATGATGTGTCCCGTTGCGATTGCACCGACGCGGAATGGACCACCACGCCAGTGAAGCCGGGCGAGAAAGGTTTTGTCAAAATTACCTTCCTCAGCGAGTTGAAAGAAGCATCAGAAACGGTTGGTCTGGAAGTTTTCCTGGTCAATAAGGAAACCGATACCGGCTATCCGATCGTCGAGCGATTGGAGTACAAATTTGAACTGATCCAGTAATCGCTTGTTAATCAATACGCAAGAAAAGAGGCACCCCCAAAAATGTGAGCGTGCCTCTTTTCTTTTATGCAAATCCTGCCTAAATTTGGACATGGTCAAACCGTTTTTGCAGCGATTTTTTTACTACCTCCAACCACATTCGGTTTTTGGCAAGTGTTGGCAGAATGATAGCATCAAAGCCCTGGGATTGACCGCTCTACTCAGTGGATTATTCTGGTTCATGCTACCCAATCCACTGTTTAATGATCCCACTTGTATGATACTGGAAGACCGCAACGGTGACCTTCTTGGCGCGCGCATCGCTGCAGATGGACAGTGGCGATTTCCGGCACGCGATTCGGTGCCCGAAAAATTTGCCAAAGCAATCATTGCTTTTGAAGATCATCGTTTTTATTATCATCCTGGCGTTGATCCTCTGGCAATCGGGCGGGCTGTTGTGCAAAACCTGCGCAGCGGCAGTATTGTCAGTGGCGGAAGCACCCTGACCATGCAGGTCATTCGACTGGCGCGCAAGGATAAACCCCGCAATCTTTTCCAAAAGCTCATCGAAGCAATTCTGGCGTTGCGTCTGGAAATGACCCAACGAAAACACGAAGTGCTGGCACAGTATGCGTCTTACGCGCCTTTCGGAGGCAATGTGGTTGGTCTGGACGCTGCTTCCTGGCGGTATTTTGGCAAACAGCCCCGCTTGCTCTCGTGGGCAGAAGCAGCAATGCTCGCAGTGTTGCCCAATAGCCCGGCGCTGATTCACCCCGGCAGAAACCGGCAGGATTTATTAAGCAAACGCAATCGCTTATTAGACAAGCTCTTGGCAAACGGTGCGATAGATTCGCTCACCTGTCAGCTCGCCAAAGAAGAGCCATTGCCCGACGCGCCGCATCCTTTGCCACGCTTGGCACCGCATCTGTTGGATCGGGCATATTTGGACTTTGTGCAAACCAGAAAAACGGATCGTTCACGCATTCAAACTACACTCGACCGGCATTTGCAAAGCCAGATAACGGAAATTCTGGCAAGACATCAACAGGTACTGCGATACAATGAAATTCACAATCTTGCCGCCATCGTGCTGGACGTGGAAACCGGCAACGTGCTGGCGTATGTCGGCAATGTCACTGGCGCCGGCGAAGCCCACGGCGAACAAGTAGACATCATCAAAGCACCGCGTAGCACCGGCAGTTTGCTGAAGCCATTTTTGTATGCTTTAGCATTGCAA
>CAZQTF010000143.1:0-10059 GCA_964596135.1 uncultured Saprospiraceae bacterium
TTTCTTTGAAAGAGGATTGTCCGGAGAAATATTTAGCTTGTATAATATTATAGATTTCTTTCAAGCGTTTGAACTCGCTGTGCACCTGATCTGCATCATCGGTAAAAGTTGCCATGCCCATCACGCCGACGATTCTTACATTTTTTAGTCCTTGATAATCAACAGATTGCAGCATTAATTCCGCTTCAGGGAGATCAAAGCCGAACTTGGTTTCCTCCCGCGCAATTTTAAATTGCAAAAGGCAATCAATAATTCTACTATATTTTTTGGCTTGTTTGTTAATTTCTTTTAAAACATCGAGGCTATCTACCGAATGAATCAGATGCACAAACGGCGCGATATACTTGACTTTGTTGGTCTGCATGTGCCCGATCATGTGCCAGCGGATGTCCTTGGGCAGGGCTTCATATTTGGGGGCGAGTTCCTGGGCTTTATTTTCCCCGAAATCGCGCTGTCCTTGTTCGTACAGCTCCAGAATAGCTTCGTTGGGCTTAGTTTTGGAAACAGCAACCAGTCGGGTTTGCGTTGGTTTGAGTTCTTCCAATATGTGTTGCAGCATAATTCTGTTTACATTTTCTTGCAAGTAATACCAAAAGCAAGGCGAATTTGTTTATTTTTCCAAAAAATCTCGCCAAACGTGAACGCTATTTTTAAAAAATTAAATTATAAAGACCAACAAGTTATTCACATTCTGCAAGCCCCCGAAAGCTTTCACCCGACAATGCAGGAAATGCGTGCGTTGACACTAGTTAAAACCGAATTAGCAACTGAGGAAGCGGCGACTTTTATCCTGGCATTTGTGATGAAACAAAGTGAAATTGATGCCCTTGCACCTTTGTTTTCCAGCGCTTTGCAAGGCGATGGCATCCTTTGGTATGCTTATCCGAAGGGCACTTCCAAGCGATACAAATGCGACTTCAACCGCGACACGGGTTGGGAAATTGTAGGTAAATTTGGCTTTGAAGCGGTACGACAGGTGGCAATGGATGAAGAGTGGTCGGCGTTGCGTTTCCGGCGGGTAAAATACATCAAAACGATGACGCGAAGCCGCAAGCTCGCCATAACCGAAGATGGGCAAAAAAGAGTAAAAAAATAACCTACAAAAAACTCCCGTCGAACGACAGAGGTAGCAAGTCTTTCCCCGATTTCAGTTTGTAAATCTCACCGGTTTCCCCCTGCAGAATGATTTCGATGTTGTTGCCAAAACGAAATTCAGCTTCGCGGATCACCTGCCGACAGGCGCCACAAGGCGCAGCGGGCTGGGCAACGATTTTGTTCGTATTTTGCACCGTAATGGCGATAGCCTGCACGGCAATGCCCGGAAATTGTGCATGCGCCGCCCCCAAAGCCACGCGTTCGGCGCACAGGCACATGGGGTAAGCAGCGTTTTCCTGATTAGTCCCGACCAGCACTTCGCCGTTGGTCAGTAACACCGCCGCCGCCACGCGAAATCCGGAGTATGGCGCATAGGCATGGGGCAGGGCTTCCTTGGCTTTTTGCAGCAGCATTTGCCCGATGGCATCCAGTTGATCGGCTTGGGCATACGCTTCGATATTGGTTTGAATAGTGATCGTTCTTTTCATGATTCGAGTATTGTCATTCTTTTTTAGAAAAAATCTCAACAGAGATAGCAGATAGTTGTAGAAAATTGAAGAAAATTGCGCAAAATTCGCTATTCTTAAAAATAAAAAGACGTCTTTCGTCTTTTACTTAATCAATCAAAGAATTGATATACAACTGAAAACGAAAATCTCTCATTTTTCATAAAAGAAATTTAAATCATATTCCCTTGAAAATCAATTCCTTTTTATATGAATAACATTCTCATCATCGGCGCCGGACGTTCGTCAACTGCTCTGATCAAATATGTTCTGGCGAGAGCAAAAGAAAATAATTGGTTTGTAACGGTAGCCGATTCCAAACCGGAATTCGCCGAAGAAAAAGTAGGCAATCACCCCAATGGCCGCCCGGCCTGGCTGGATGTGATGAAAGTGAACGACCGCCGCGAGCTGATCAGCCGTGCCGATGTAGTGGTGTCTCTGCTACCGGCGTATCTGCACATGGAAGTGGCGTACGATTGCATCAAACTGAAAAAGCACCTGATCACGGCGTCGTATGTGTCGAAAGATATGTACAGCCTGGCGAATGAATTCCGCGACCGGGAGTTGATTTTTATGGGTGAAATGGGCTTGGACCCTGGCATTGACCATATGTCGGCGATGAAGCATATTGACGAAATCAAGGCGCAAGGAGGCAAAATCACTGCCTTTCGTTCGTACACCGGCGGTCTGGTTGCCCCGGAAAGCGACGACAATCCCTGGCATTACAAAATCACCTGGAATCCGCGCAACGTCGTGCTGGCTGGTCAAGGCACCGCGCAATACATGGAAAACGGCAAGTTTAAATACATTCCTTACAATCGGCTGTTTCAGGAGTACCACCTGGTGGATGTGCCGAGCATGGGGCAATTTGAAGCATACGCCAACCGCGATTCGCTGCTCTACCGCGAGGTGTACGGCTTGAGCGGCATTCCCAACATCCTGCGGGGCACTTTCCGGGCGCCGGGATTCTGCGATGCCTGGAATGCATTAGTTCAAATCGGGCTGACCGATGCGTCGTTTCCGATTGTAGATTCAGGCAATATCACTTACCACGAATTGATGGAAGCTTATACCAGCGCCAAAAGTACCGGCAATTCTGTGAAGGAGCGCATTGCCAACATGCTGGAAGAAGAACCCGATTCGCCGGTGATGGAAAAGCTGGAGTGGCTGGGCTTGTTCCGCAAGAAAAAAATCAATTTGCCCAACGCAACACCTGCGATGATCCTGGAAAATCTGCTTGTGGATAAGTGGAAAATGAAGGCAAAAGACAAAGACATGATCGTGATGCACCACGAATTTGAATATGAGATCAACCGTAAGAAAAAGCAACTCACCTCCACAATGGTGATGAAAGGCGAAAACGATGTGGATACCGCGATGACCAAATCCGTCGGTTTGCCGCTGGGCATTTTTGTCAAACTGGTGATGCAGGGCAAAATCACGTCCTCCGGGGTACACATTCCGGTAAAAAAAGAAGTGTACGAACCAGTATTACAGGAGCTTGAAGAATACGGCGTGGTTTTTACCAACCAGGAAAGAGAATTATAAACCGCAAGGCAAAACCGCAAAATGTAAAATGAAAAATTCAAAAGAACGCTCAAAACTTTACATTTTGCGGTCGCAATGAATTTCGCTCTTACCAACACCAAAGCGTTACAGATCTATCACTTGTTGCGGCAGGGCAGTGTGATCCTCACGGCGATTTTGCTTACCAAAAGCAGCCTGAGCCTCAGCGACATCGGCGCCTACGAAATGCTGATGTACATTGGCTATACGCTGAGCTTCTGGTGGATTTCGGGGCTGGTACAGGGTTTGCTGAGCAAATACCCGCCATTGGACCGAACCGCGCAGCAAAGACTAGTTTTTAATGCTTATATACTGTTCGCTACGATCAGCGCGGTGATTTTTGTGTTGGCCTGGATATTTCGCTCGCAAATGCTCGCGCTGCTGGTCGGGCAAAACGACTTGCCGTATTTCTCTGTTTTTCTCATTTTTATACTTTTAAATTTTCCTACTTATCTTCTCGAAAACCTGCTGCTGCTGAAAGAAAAGCCTCGTGCCATCCTACTTTTCGGTATTTTTTCATTCGTGGGGCAACTATCGGCGGTGCTGGTACCGGTGTATGTCGGCTTTGATTTTTACTGGAGTTTTGTAGGGCTAGTCATTTTTGCCGCTTCTAAACACATCTGGCTTATCGCTAATGTGTGGCGACACGGGCAATGGCAAATCTGCCCGGAGATGCTTAGAAGCTGGATCATGCTTTCTTTTCCGTTGGTGCTGTACGCGCTGCTCGGCGGCTTCAACACGGCGTTCGACAACTGGCTGGTCAACTTTCACTTCGGCGGAGACCAGGCGCTATTCGCGATTTTCCGGTACGGTGCGCAGGAGTTGCCGCTCACGCTGGCTCTGACCAATGCTTTCGGCACAGCGATACTGCCCGAAGTAGCAAAAAACTTAGACACTGCTCTCTTGGCGATCAGGAGCAAATCCCGCCAACTTTTCCATCTGCTGTTTCCATTGTCCATCCTACTGATGCTGACCGACCGGTGGCTTTTTCCATTTATTTTCAACGAAGCTTTTATCGCCAGTGTAGATATTTTCAATATTTATTTACTAATCATGATTAGCCGATTAATATTTGCGCGCCCCATATTAGTTGCTTTGCAGGCAAATCAGCAGATTCTTGTGATTTCTATTATAGAATTAATAGTAAATGTTGTCGCAAGTTTTGTACTAGTAAAAATATTCGGGCTGGCTGGTATAGCGATGGGTACGTTGATTGCCTATTCATTAGAAAAAATATTGCTGTGTGCTTACTTGTACGTGCGATTTGGCGTACCGGTACACGCTTACACAGACCTGCGGTGGTTTACAGGCTACTCCTTGCTGCTAAGTATCGCATATTTTATTTCATAATGATAAAGGAAATTACTTCCCGATAAAAATATCTCCAAACGACACGCTGATCGTGATGGTTGCGGAATATTCCGTTGCCGGCTTGAACTGAATGCGTTTTATTTCATTATTATTTTTCAAATAACTGAATTGCAGGTTATTAGGCATGGAAATATTGCCGTTTTGCGCCGTGAGGTTATAACTGAATAGCGCCGGATTGATGTTGTAAAAAAATACATCCGTTTTTTCGGCATTCACATTAAGACTTAATAACTCTTTTGTTCCCCAGATTTTCATGATACCATACTGCGTGGTGAGGTCATAACGTCCCTTAATGTCCCGCAGCGTTACATCCGAGCGGCGGGCATTGAGTGTCATGTCACCGTCGAGATTGGC
Organism: uncultured Saprospiraceae bacterium; assembly: GCA_964596135.1. Classification (GTDB taxonomy): domain Bacteria; phylum Bacteroidota; class Bacteroidia; order Chitinophagales; family Saprospiraceae; genus JADJNW01. The sequence goes on from CAZQTF010000143.1 coordinate 4,893, forward strand.
GCCGATCACATCGCCAAAGCGCGTGCGCACATCCATGATACCCTGTACATTATTCAATCCAATTTTACTGAATTCACTATTGATTTTCAGGCTATTGAATAAATTACTGACATTAATGGTGCCAAAATAATTTTTTAGGTACACGGGGCATTGCTCCGGCACGTAGATCACATATTTGGCGGAAAGCAGCGATTGCGGGGCAGGCATCCCCTCCGGCGTAGAAAGGTAGTTGCGGATATAAATTTTATTCCTCACCCGATCGGCAAGGTATTTGATTGTTTCCACGTCCCGCTCCGCCATAGCCTTGTCGGGATGGCGCGCGGTGAGTTCCAACTGGACCTTGATCTCATTTTTGTCCCAACTTTCCACCGTCACTTCCGCTTTTTCACCTTCCACATTCACCTCGTAACCTTTGCGGTAGATAAATGTTTTCTCAATTTTTTTGGTAATCACCTGCACCGTCACCTGAGCAGAAAGACCAAGCGACCAGCAGCAAAAGACCAATAAAATCAGGTTTTTAAACATCATTTTCTTTTGATTTGGCAGAGCGATTTTGACAAATTGTTTGATCCTTCCACCTACTCTTGTAATATCCTATCCTTAACTAAGATTTCTTCAAATTTCCTGCGCCATTTTCTTAACGATTTCTGACCGCTGACGTTCAATTTCGACGATCGTGCGCACCAATTGCGCGTCCTGTCCGTATTTTTGCATCATGTTTTGAATTTCCGCCTTGGCTTCATTTAGTTCCTTTAAATCAGATATTAATGTTTCGCCGGGTTCACTTTGTAAAAATGATGCCCGTTGTGCATAAATATTCATAATATGTTCAATAGTCGCTTCATCTTCGTTCCAGTCTGCATTGATAGGATTAGCCTCAGCAGCAGCGTAGAGCATTTGCACAGTTTCTGTTGGTTCCGGCGTTCGATTGAGCCAGAAAACGAGGCTTATCACCGCCAGGATTGTCGCCGCAGCTAAAGAAAGCCACGCACTACGTGATACACGCAACCTCATTGGGGATGGCTGCTCTAATTCGGCTGCAATGCGATTCCAAAGTTCGGTTGGCGGTGCATAAGTCGGCAACTGATTGATAGCTTCCTGTAATCGCTCCTGCGACTGCTCGGCGTCAAGGCGCTGTTCAATTGCATCCCAAAGCCGATGTTTTGGCTGATAATCAAGCAATTGTACAATAGCATTTTGCAGTGTTTGATGATTGCGTTCCATAGCTATTCGTTCATCATTTTGGTGATAGATTCCCGCAGTCGTTTCTTGGCGTGAAACAACTGCGATTTGGATGTTCCGACCGAAATATTCAGCATATCTGCCACTTCCTTGTGCGAATACCCTTCTACTTCGATCAGCACAAACACAGCGCGGTAACCTTCGGGCAACGCCTGAATGGCTCGTTCCAGATATTCCACTTCGAGGTAATTGCCCCAATCCACGAGATCTTCGGTATGCTTTTGCTCCAATGCTTCGGTATTCGGCTGTTTCTTGATGTGGCTAAGTGCAGTGCGAATGACGATCGTTTTGATCCAGGCGCCAAGAGTTGATTCCTGACGAAAACCTTCGATATGGCGAAACACCTTTACAAACGCTTCCTGCAGCACATCCTCCGCCAGTTCAAAGTCATTGGTAATGCGGTAAGCAGTGGTGTACATAGCCCGGCTGTATTTGTCGTACAGGGTGCGCTGTGCCAGACGATCGTTGGCGATGCAGGCTTCAATCAGTTCGGCTTCCGTCATGCTAATGGCGTAGGGCATATTTTCCATCGCGCCTTTTAATGTTATTTTCAGAGAGTCTTAAAAAAGCAGGATGGTTGTACGCCGGGTTAATTTTTTTGCTCCTGGAACGGCAATTAATAATGTACTAATTTTTAAAGCATCCAAAATGGTGAAATGACGCAAATATTACAAGTGCGCGTCTTGCTTTTTTCAAAGGAAGACATGATATTTAAGACGATATTTTAACAAAAGTATTGGAAAATGGTCGGAAACGAGGTAAAACGAGGGAAAGTACTGCTGGCAGAGCCGTTTATGATGGATCCCAACTTCAAACGCGCAGCGGTTTTATTGTGTGAACACGATGAAGAAGGAAGCGTAGGGTTTATTATGAATAAGCCTCTCCATGTGCGCATTGACGAACTTATTGAGGGTTTCCTGGAGTTTGATGCGGAAGTATCGCTGGGCGGACCGGTGCAAACGGACACGATTCACTACGTGCACAACGTAGGCGATCTGCTCGAAGGCAGTACCAAAGTGATAGACGGCGTATACTGGGGTGGTGATTTTGACAAGCTCAAGTTTCTGATTGCACAACAACTTATCCTCCCCCACAACATCCGCTTCTTTGTGGGCTACTCCGGCTGGTCGGAAGGGCAATTAGCCGACGAAATGGTATATGGTTCCTGGGTCGTCGCTGATATGGATCCTAATTACCTCTTCAAATCTTCACCAGACGCGCTCTGGACGCAAGTGATGTACAACAAAGGCAACGCATACACCGTGATTGCCCAAATGCCGGATGCAGTAAGCTGGAATTAAAATACACTATACTTTGATTATCAATCAGCTATACTATAAAAATTATATTATCTAAAACAAATGTTACATTCCTTTCCCAAAAAACTTGTACCCTTCAAACCAGAAAACACTCCCGAAAGCCACCGCCGCGCAGATCAGCCAGTCATGTAGATCGAGTCGTACTAGATGAAACGTCTGCCGAATGAAGGGGATAAATTGTAAACAAATCAGCAAAACGACCGAAGCCACCAGTACAACCGGCAGCAGGTTATTTTTGTAGCGAATGGTTTGTAAAATGGTCTCCTGAAAAGAACGGTTGGCTAAAGTCAGGAATATATTACTGATAATCAATGTGATAAAGGTCATCGTTCGCGTTACTTCTTCGCCGTGACCTGTGGTCATTGCCCAAAAATAAACGCCCAGCACGCCCAGCGAAATCACCACCCCCTGGAAAATACTGCCCGACAACTCCCGCCACGAAAACAACCCTTCCGTACGGCGGCGCGGCGGGCGCCTCATCATGCCGGATTCCATCGGTTCATTTTCAAAAAAAATAGAGCAGGTGGGTCCCATAATCATTTCCAGAAAAATGACGTGCACCGGCGTGAAAATATTTTTGAACTGCCAGCCCAGCAGCAGCGGCATCAGCACGGTAAGAATAATTGGAATGTGAATAGAAATAATATACCGAATGGCTTTCTTGAGGTTGTGGTAAATCTTCCGGCCATTGGCAATCGCGTCAATCATTTTGTGCAAATCATCATCCGTAATAACAAGCGATGCCGCTTTCTTGGCAATATCGGTGCCGCGACCACCCATAGCTACACCAATGCTGGCGGCTTTCAGGGCGGGTCCGTCATTCACACCGTCGCCGGTCATCGCTACTACTTCGCCATTGGCTTTAAACACTTCAATAACGCGGAGTTTGGCTTCGGGAAACATACGTACGAATAAATCCACGTTCCCAACTGCTTGCCGCAAATCGGTTTCGCTCATTGCCATTGCTTCGTCGCCAGTCAGGAATTTGCCGTTGTTCCGCAAGCCACTCTCCGCCGCAATGGTCAGCGCCGTCCCAGCGTAGTCGCCGGTCAACATTTTCACCTGAATACCAGCCCGATAAAACTGTTCAAATACTTCCCGAATGCCCTTTTTGGGCGGATCATACAATGCCACCAAACCCAGAAACTGCCAGTCGAAGTCATCCTGATGAACAGGAAAGGCGGTTATCGCGTCGTCGGTCGCCACGCCAGCTACACCGATAATGCGATAGCCTTTGGCAGCCAGCTGACGTGTAATGTTCAAAATGTTGGCTTTCTCATCAGGATTCAAATGCGTGTTCCGCAGAATCCTTTCCACAGCGCCTTTGCAACCAATAATTTGATTATCAAAGCTTTGCCACACGTGTGTCATCATGGGTGGCTTGCCTTCAAGCGGATATTCGTGCACCATACGGTATCGGTCGCGTAGGTCCAGCCGTGTATTTTGGCGATAAACCTCGTGCAATGCTCGCTCCATCGGATCGAAAGGGGAAGCTTCGCTGGCCCACATGGCATAGGCAATCACCTCATTATCAGCGTAATTCTCGAGTTCATCGGCAGTAATAATCCGATCTTTTTGAAAATCGTAAATCGCCGCCAGCGACATATTGTTTTCGGTGATAGTGCCGGTTTTATCCAGGCAAATCACACTCGCCGAGCCCAAGCTTTCCACCGTAATTGGCTGTTTCACCAATAATCCGATGCGACTCATCCGGTAAGCGCCGATCGCCATAAACGATGAAAATGCCACAGGAATTTCTTCCGGAATCAAAGACATGGTCATCACCAAACCAAACAACAGGCTGATAATCAGATCATTCGTTGCAAAATAATTGATACAGAATACCAGCGCAAACGCCACCAACCCAACGAGCGCCATTTGCTGTACAAAGCGGTTGACCTGGCTTTGCAAAAGCGATTGTTCGGGTAAAATGTCTTCCATGCTTTTGCCGAGTTTTGCCAGCGCTGTCTGGTTGCCAGTATTGGTCACTTTGGCGTAGCACATCCCAGAATTTATTGTAGTTCCCTGAAGCAGTGCATCTTGTATATTTTTAAAAACCGCTATAGATTCACCGGTCATGATCGCTTCATCCACCGAGCAGTCGTTTTGCTGGAGCACCACCGCGTCCGCCGGAATTTGTTCGCCTTCAGAAAGCAGCATTACATCACCGGGCACCAGTTCTTCCGCATCTACTTGCTTCTCCTCGCCATCGCGGATCACACGGATATGACCTTTGGTATATTTTCGCAATCCTTTGATAGCGCTGGCGCTGCGTAATTCCTGATAAATGGAAGTAGCCACCACCATCGCCATTGCAAAGAGCATGATTTGCCCCTCATAAATATTTCCCAAAAAGAAATAAATGCCACAGACCACCACCAGAATGACAAACATCGGCTCGCGCACTACCTCCCAAAGCATAAGCAACAAGCCTCGCGCCGCCCCGGAGTAGAGGGCATTTTTGCCAAATTGTTTCTGTTGCGCACTGACTTCCGATGAAGTAAGCCCATTAGGTGGCGTTTGCTTTTGTAATAATTCCATAAGTCTTACCTTGTAACTGACATTACGCATTCCAAAAATTAGGAAAAAAAAGTTCTTTGACAGTA
>CAZQTF010000144.1:0-9959 GCA_964596135.1 uncultured Saprospiraceae bacterium
TCCGCGACTCTACGCAAAAGCTTTTTTCGATACGCTCCATGCTGATGCGGTGACGGTAGCACCCTACATGGGCGAAGATTCCGTGCAGCCCTTCCTGGGTTTTCCCGGAAAATGGGTCATCCTGCTGGCCTTAACTTCTAATCCCGGGAGTAAAAATTTTCAATTTGCACATCAGGAAAACGGAAAAACATTATATGAGCATGTAATGCGAACGGCAATGCAATGGGGCACGCCCGATGAACTCATGTTCGTCATTGGCGCTACACATCCTGAAAAATTCCGGAAAATCCGTGCGATTGCGCCGGAATATTTTTTCCTGGTGCCGGGCGTAGGCGCACAGGGCGGCGAACTGGCAGCAATCAGCCGCTACGGCATGAATGATCATTGCGGGTTGCTGGTGAATTCTTCGCGCGGGATTATTTTCGCCGGTGAAGGTGAGGATTTTGCGGACAGGGCACGTGCAGCAGCATTAGAAATCCAGCAGGAAATGGCAATGCTGTTACGTCAGTTTTTACCCGATTGATGCTATTTTTTCGTGTAAGTCAATTGTACCAACCCACTGGCAAAGCTTTGCGGCTTGACCAAATCGAATACCTGCTCGCGTGCACCCGATGCAAATAGAGGAATTCCTTCACCGATCACAATCTGTAACACGCTGATGATCATTTCATCAATCAAACGAGCATTGAGCAGGACGGTGTTCAATTGCCCGCCGCCGATCAGCCAGATGTCTTTGCCGGGCTGCTGTTTCAGGTTTTCAACAAATGGAATGATGTCGGAATTGACAAATGTAACGAATTCCGTTGGTGTCGGATTGGCTTGGCGTGTAAAAACGTAATTCACTTTGTTGGGATAAGGAAATGGAATGCCAAAACCCAGGATTTCCTTGTAGGTATTATTTCCCATCAGATTTGTATCAATCGTTGCCAGAAAATCGGCGTAGCCGTAATCGCTGCCCTCCGGATTGTGAAAAGTTTCCAGCCAATCCACGCGACCGTTGGGGCGAGCGATGTAATTATCAAGACTGGTGGCGATGTAAAGCTTGATTTTTCTCATGTTGCGGATTTTTTGATATTAACATGAAGCAAGACATTCTTTACTGGCAAAGAGGTTGAAAATGTAATTAAATTTTTTAATTAAATATGCGACCTTTTGTGGTATTAATTTACATGAATAGCGAATAATCCCCGCCGGAATTTTTGAAAACACGCAGGTATCTTTATTTTTAAGCCAATTTCTGAAAATAATTTTTGTTTCAGGAAAATTACTAAACCGGTAAATTATGAAACAGCTATTGAGTATTTTGGGAATGATACTTTGCTGGCAAGTGTCGGCACAAGACCTAAGCCAGTCGCCCTGGCACATTCAGGCTACGAAAATTGATCCGAACAATTATTTCGGCATCACCGTTGCCAACGGGATGATCGGTCTGGTGTCTTCACCCGATCCGATGCGCGTGAAAGATGTCATTTTGAATGGCGTATACGATTATTACCAGCGTGGTCGCGTGTCGAATATTCTGAAAACATTCAACCATGTCAACATGAACTTGGATGTGGACGGACATCGCATCAGTCGCCGCAATATCAGCAATTATGCCCAAACACTTGATATGCAAAAGGCTGCGCTTACTACTACCTTCGATGTGGGCAATAAAATCAGTGTGAAGCACACGCTCATGGCGTTGCGTCACCTGCCTTACACCGCGATGAGCGTGGTGGAAATAACCGCTAAAACTGACGTGACTATCACTCCGATGAGCGTGATCGAAGCACCCGACCATCTGCAGGATGTGCGCAATTATTACGCAGAGATTGACCGTCCGCACGTGCTGATTCCGTTGCTCACCTCCGTTGCCAAAAGCCCTTCCGGGAAATTGACGGTTGCGGCTTCCTCCAGTTTTATTTTTGAAGAACCTCATGGTAGTGAGCCCGACATTTTACACGAGGACTGGGATTATAATATGCATTTAGCAAAATTTTATAAAAAATTAAAAGCCGGGGAAACCTATCGTTTCAGCGTGGTGGGTTCTACTGTGGCTTCTTCACAATATAATGATGCCCACAACGAAGCCGAGCGCCTCACGATTTTTGCCATGTTGGAAGGCAGAGAGCGGCTGCTCGCGCGGCACGAAGCTGCCTGGCAGGCGCTTTGGAAAAGCGATGTGATTATTGAAGGTGATTTGGAAGCACAGCGCGCGGTACGCTCGGCATTGTATCATTTGTATTCTTTTGTCAGAGAAGGCACCGCTTACAGCCTATCGCCGATGGGCTTATCTGGCTTGGGCTACAACGGGCACGTTTTCTGGGACACCGAGTTGTGGATGTATCCGCCGTTGTTGGCTTTGCATCCTGAAATTGCAAAATCATTACTAGAATATCGCTTTGAACGCCTCGAAGCCGCCAGACAAAACGCATTTTCGCATGGCTACGCGGGCGCGATGTTCCCCTGGGAATCCAGCGCAGAGGGTTCAGAGGACACGCCGGTGTGGGCGCTTACAGGGCCATTTCAGCATCACATCACGGGCTGCGTGGGCTGGGCATTTTGGCAATATTATTTAGTGACTAAAGATAAAGAATGGCTGCGCACCAGGGGCTACCCGATGCTCAAAGAAGTCGCCGATTTCTGGGCAAGCCGTGTGGAGCGTAAAGGGCCTGGCAATTATCAGATCAACAACGTGATCGGCGCCAACGAATGGCAGGAAAATATTGACAACAACGCCTTTACCAACGGCATGGCGATCACCGTGCTACGCTACGCTGCGCAAGCTGCGCAGGAACTGGGCTTGGCGCCAAACCCCGACTGGAATCATGTGGCGGATAATATTCCAATTTTGAAATTCCCGGACGGTACGACTAAGGAAAATGCGACTTATGATGGTGTTATGATCAAGCAGGCAGATGTAAATTTGCTGGCCTTTCCACTCAAAATTATAACCGACAAGAATCAGATTTTAAAAGACCTGCAATATTATGAACCTCGCATGGCGCCCGATGGACCGGCAATGGGCAACTCCGTGCTGGCACTGCTCTACGCCCGCCTTGGCAACGTGGAAAAAGCGCACGAGTTGTTCATCAAGAGTTACAAGCCGAACGAAGTGCCCCCCTTTGGCGTGTTGGCAGAAACCGCAGGCGGCACCAATCCTTACTTCGCCACCGGCGCGGGCGGTATGCTTCAGGCGGTGATCTTTGGTTTGGGCGGATTGGAGATCACCGAGCAGGGCGTTACTCAACTCAAAACAAAATTGCCGAAAGATTGGAAATCATTGACAATCACAGGTGTGGGAAAAGAAGGGAAGACGTTTACCGTTAAATAAGCGGGAAAAAAATCGTGCAATATTTCAGTGGATGGTTACATTTCCTAACTTTGTACAAAATACTTGTCAAGTTATGAGAAAGGGGCTATTGTTGCTGCCAATCCTGTTTTTATTGGTAGCTTGCGCGAAAGAAAACGAACATTATCAGGAAGAAGCGGCGAATCCTGAATTCTTCCATCGTTCGATGAAGCAACTCACCGATGTGATTGTCCACGATATTTTCTCCCCGCCTGTTGCGACCCGCATTTACACCTATGCCAGTATAGCAGGTTATGAAGCTGCGATGCCGGGCTATCCGGAATACCAAACGCTGGCAGGACAATTGACCGAACTTACGCCGATCCCTGCGCCGGAAGCCGGTAAAGAATATTGCTACCCGCTCGCCAGCGTGCATGCGATGCTGAAAGTGGGTAAAGCGTTGATCTTTTCAGAGGATACGATCGCTGTTTTCAGTGAGAAGATCCACAAAGAATTCCGGGATTTGGGCATTCCTAAAGATGTGTACGAGCGCTCGGTAGCTTATGGCGATGCAGTGGCGGAGCATGTACTCGCCTGGTCGGCTGGCGATCATTACAAAGAAACCCGTTCCTATCCCAAATACACGATCACGGACGATCCGTCCAAGTGGCAGCCTACGCCACCGGCTTACATGGATGGCATAGAGCCAAGCTGGAATGTGTTGCGTCCTTTTGCGATTGACTCGGCGCAGCAGTTTGTGCCGGCACGCCCGACCGCTTTCAGCACTGATAAGAATAGCCAGTTTTACAAAGAAACCATGGAAGTATATGAAGCGTTAAAGGTTGGTAAGGCGGAGGAACGTGCTGAACGGGAGGCAATTGCGCGTTTTTGGGATTGTAATCCTTACGTGGTGAACCAGGTAGGGCATGTGATGTTTGCCAGCAAAAAGATCACGCCTGGTGGGCACTGGATCAACATTACCCGTATTGTAGCGACCAAAGCCAATGCTGATTTTATGAAAACAGTGAGCGCCTATGCATTGACCTCGGTGGCTTTGGCAGATGCTTTTATCAGTTGTTGGGATGAAAAATATCGCAGCCAGTTGCTGCGCCCCGAAACCTATATCAATCGCTACATTGACGAGGGGTGGCTACCTTTGCTACAAACGCCACCATTCCCGGAATACACCAGTGGACACAGTGTGATTTCCCGCGCTGCAGCCACAGCTTTGACTTCTATTTTCGGGGACAACTTCGCTTTTGTGGATGATTCAGAAGAAGAATTTGGCTTGCCAGCACGTTCGTACAAATCGTTTTTCCATGCTTCCGATGAGGCGGCGATCAGCCGTTTGTACGGTGGAATTCACTATCGCCCGGCGATTTATAATGGCGTTGCACAGGGAGGTGAGGTTGGCAAATGGGTGGTAGCTGCTGTGAAAATGCGGAGGGATGCTGTGAGTATGAAGCACAAATGATGTTTTTGTAATAAGATATTTAAATTTGTAAATAAAGGGTGAAAGTTTTTGGCTTTTGCCCTTTATTTTTTATCAGAGGAATTTCTCGCTAAAGAAAAGTTTGTTCCAAATGATTTTCTACAAATGTTGCATTTCACCAACAGAAATTATTAGCTTCTCGCCAGGAAATTTATTTTTACAAGCTAAAACCCAATCGAACGCATGTTACGAAAAATCGGCTTGGCGCTTGGTCCGCTCTTATTTTTGATTATTTTGCTGCTTCCAGTGCCGGCGGGGCTTGCCGTTGAGGGCTGGAAAGTGATTGCTCTGGCGGCATTCATGATTGTCTGGTGGGTTACCGAAGCCGTACCGTTGCCAGTAACCGCGTTAATGCCCATTTTTATGCTGCCTCTAATGGGGATCAGCGATCTGAAAACAGCAACTGCACCCTACGCCAATCCAGTCGTGGTTTTGTTTATGGGTGGTTTTATGATTGCTTTGGCAATGGAAAAATGGCATTTGCACCGAAGGATTGCCCTGAATATTGTCAAAGTAGTCGGAACGAATGCCAACGGGATTATTCTTGGTTTTTTTTTGGCAACTTTTTTTCTTAGCATGTGGATTAGCAATACGGCAACGACGGTTTTAATGCTGCCGATAGCGCTATCAGTTATTGATTTACTTACCCCGGAAAATGGCGGCATTGTTAATAAAAACCAACAACACTTTGCGCTGGGTATCATGCTGGCGATTACTTATGCCTCAAGTATCGGCGGTATGGGCACTATCATTGGCACACCGCCTAATGTGGTAGCGGCAGGTTATTTGCGGGAAACGTTTAATTATGAGGTGAGCTTTACGCAGTGGCTGATTGCAGCATTTCCTTTTGCGCTGGTCATCATGTTGTTGTCGTATTTTATTATCGTTAAATTAGTTTATCCGAATAAGCTTGGTCATTTTAAAGGAGCAGAACAATTAATTAAGGAAGAAATTGCCAATCTTGGTCCGATGAGCGTTGGGGAAAAGCGTACCTTGATTGTTTTTTTGGCGACGGCTTTTCTTTGGATTTTCAGGGTGCCGATCAACAATTTTCTTACCGGGATAGCATTATCCGATGAAGGAATTGCGATAATGGCTTCCGTGGTGCTTTTTCTTTTTCCTATTCAATTTGAAAAAGGCAAAGCCGTGTTGGACTGGCAGGATACAGAAAAATTGCCTTGGGGTATCTTGCTGTTATTTGGTGGAGGATTGAGCCTCGCGGATGCCCTGGAAGATACCGGTATCATCAAACTGATTGGCGACCAGTTTGCTGGGGTTCAAAACTCTGAATGGCTGGTTGTGGCGGGTTTAGTTACTGTTTCTGTGTTTTTGACCGAAATCATGTCCAATGTGGCACAAGTAACCGTATTTTTGCCTGTGGTAGGAGCAATGGCGCAGGGGATGGGCATGAACCCTTTCGAAGTGTGCATCCCGGTAACGCTGGCTGCCAGTGCAGGATTTATGTTGCCGATGTCCACTCCACCCAATGCCATTGTCTTTGCCAGTGGTCACATCAAAATCATGCAAATGGTCAAGGTAGGATTCTGGCTCGATATATTATCTATTTTGCTTAATGTTTTTATTGTTTATCCATTGGTAAAATGGATTTTTTGATGCAATGCATCATGTTAAATAGCAAGCGTTTGCTGAGTGCTTGATTTTTAAATAAAAATATTAATTGGCATCATAACGAGATGAATGGCTGAACTCAGAAAAAAACTGACCCTCTACGGCTTGACCATGATTGCGGTGGGATCAAGTATCGGTTCCGGGATTTTTGTTACGCCATACGAAGTGGTGCAAGCCATGCCGCATCATGGATTTGTATTGCTCATTTGGGCTTTGGGCGGCTTGATTGCGCTCACCGGTGCGTTGACTTTTGCAGAGTTAGGGGGCATGTTTCCCAAATCCGGCGGGGTGTATGTATTTCTGAAAGAAGCTTATGGCGATCTGGTGGCGTTTTTGTATGGCTGGGTTACTTTGCTGGTGATCAACACCGGCGCACTGGCGGCGCTGGGCATGGCTTTAGCGGAATACATGACTTATTTTGCGCCTTTGACTCACGAGGGTAAAATGGCGGTGGCAATCGCCGCCATCGCAGGACTGACAGGTATCAACGTCATCGGGGTGAATGTTAGTCAATGGTTTGCCAATATTTTTACTGGCTTGAAGCTGCTGGCGATTGTGGGTATCATCATCGTCGGATTTATTTTTTACGACCCGGAAAAAGTGCAACTTGGTTTTGCCCTCACCAAAGACGTGCCGCCCCATATCGGCAGTGCGCTACTCATCGGGTTGATCGGCGTGCTGTGGTCATTTGGCGGCTGGCACCATGCCTCTTACCTGGCGGGCGAGGCGATCAATGCACAACGAACCGTACCCAGAGCCATGATGCTGGGGGCTTTGATCGTGACGATGACGTACGTGCTCATCAATCTGGCGTATATGCTGTTATTACCCTTGCCGGAAATTGCCAGTACTACTCGTGTTGCCGGCGATGCCATTGGTTCAGTGTTGCGTTTTGGCGGTAAATTGGTCGCAATCGCCATTGCCATTTCGATTTTCGGTACGATTGGCATTTATACTATGAGCGCGCCGCGCATCTATTTTGCAATGGCTCAGGATGGAATATTTTTCAAGCCCTTAGCCAGCGTGCATTCACGCTTTCGCACGCCTGCTACAGCAATGATCGTCCAGGCGGTCTGGGCAACTTTGCTGTTGTTGTATTGGGGCACTTTTGGAAACCTGATCACCTATGTTACCTTCATGGATATTGCCTTTATGGCGCTGGCCGGCGCCTGTGTGTTCGTTTTTCGCGTCAGGCGCAAAGATCAGGAAAGACCTTATCACACCTGGGGATATCCGGTGGTACCGCTTGTTTTTACAAGCATTTCGGCGGCTTTTGTCATCAATACACTGATCGAACGGCCCGAACAGGCGATTGCCGGATTGGGACTGACGATCATGGGCGGAATCATTTATTTTGTTATAAAAAACGTTCGCGCGCTAACGTAACAGATTGATCTCGCCTTTGAATTGTTTAATTATACCATCAAAAAAGCGGATATTCGCAAACCAGACGTAAGTACCCATTGGTACTATCTGTCCGTTGGACATGCCGTCCCAGCCTTTGAAATCCGCGTCGGCAGGCACATTACTCACGCCGTACAATTGATTACCCCAGCGATCAAACACTTCAAAGCGAACAATTTCCTCCGCGCCAAAGCCGGTGAATACGGCGAAGCGATCGTTAATACCATCTCCATTGGGTGAGAAAGCGTTGGGCGCATATAGTCTTCGGGGATTATCTACCGTGATGGAGACGGAATCGGTGGCGCTACAGCCGCGTTCGTCGGTGGCAGTAACAGTGTAAATCGTTGAAGTAAGTGGTCGTGCCCAGGGCATGGCGCAATCGGTGCAACTCAAACCTTCTGCCGGCGACCATTGATAATCCTGGATTCTGGCTCTGGTAAATAGCTCGATTGGAAGGCTGTCGCCAATCTCAATCATTTGATCATCGGTCATTTGAATAACGAGTGGGCGAGGTTCGGGTAGGGTAAGGGTATCCTGAAATTCGCAACTATTGGCGTCTTGCACTGCAATCCTGAAATTGCCGGGCGGCAGGTTGCTGAATTCCGGCGTATTCTGAAAAGCACTGCCATTCAGTGAAAATAAATAAGGCGGCGCGTTGCCCTGTACTTCGGCGATCCGAATTTGACCATCGTTGCTGCCTGGGCAAACCGGCGGACTCAAATCAGTGGTAATGCTATTAATGCTGGATTCATAGACCTGGATCGTGTCGCTGCCGATGCACCCCAGCGTAGAGGTAACGGTGACGCCATATATCCCTTCAGTACTGACGCTCAAATCGGGAGTACTGGCGCCATTCGACCAGGCGTATTTGGCAAAATCGCCTGCATTTAGCGTCGCAGTGTCGCCTTTGCAAAAAACAGTGTCGCCTGCGATGGTAAAATTCGATAAATCTTCCACCTCAATGATCACAGTGGCAACACTGTCGCAGCCATTCACTGCCTTTCCCGTAATGTCGGTAAACCCCGCCTGAAAAAACGGTTGGTTAGCAATTCGAATCGTATCGCCAAGGCAGATTTTCCGGCGGATGGTGTCGCGTTCGGGCAGGTAGGTTACCCGTGTCGGATTGGACGTGATGCGGCAGGAATTTTGCGCAAGATTGGCGGGAGAACTCGCCGCCGTGAGCCGGAAATACTGTCCATCCAGAGGATTGTTCAAATCCAGTGTCGCACTGATTTCTCCAGGAATATCCGTCCAGTTGCTGGTACCAGTAGCGCTTTGCTGCCATTGAAAAACCGGATTGGCGTAAGCCGAACCAATCACCTCAGAACGGATGATGATTTCGCGATTGGGCGTACAGAACGCAGCTGTATCAATGAGGAGAACCGTTGGTCCACAGGGGCGGAAGGTGATGTTGTCGAGGGCAAGGTCGTTGCCAAAGCCACCGGGCGCGTTGTTGCGTAGTGCCAGTTTGATCTGTGTAGCATCGGGTTCGGTGATAAATGTGAAGCCATACGTGTGCCAGCGCGCATCCACGGGCACGTCGCCGGTGCTGTACACCACCGTATCGTTAATGAGAAATGAAATATTGGGTGGAATGAAGCCCGTGCCGCGCGTGGGATCGTTCATGGAGATAACATCTGCTGAAAATTCATAGTTTATATTACCACAGACGGTCACTGTTTTTTCATAAAACAAGCCTGGCGAAAAGCTGGCATTTACTACCATCATGTAGCCGTTGGGATCGTTACTGTTGTTACGGATATTGATCCAGCTATCCGCTGCGAAGCTGCCCCAGGGAGTCGTATTATTGGTGATTGTGTAAAAACCGTCGTCTGGTGGCGGGTTGAACTGATAGGTGTAGCCGGGCGCCAGCCGCGGATCGGTTTGCAGAATATTGGAAGTACCAGAACCAAACGTGCCGTCCGGGAAGATATTGTCGCCGACGGAGCCACTGCACGACTGCCCAAACACATAAGTAGTAAAGTACAAGAACTGTAGGCAAACCAGAATTCTTTGCATAGAATTGATACTTAGGAGGTCAGGTAAAAATAGCATTTAATCCCCGTTTGTCCAAATGACCATGGAAAGGGTTTCTCTGGCATTATATGTTTATGTTGTTTTGGAAAAAATATTTTTATTTTACCGTTAATAATTTGAGAT
>CAZQTF010000145.1:0-9919 GCA_964596135.1 uncultured Saprospiraceae bacterium
GCAGAATTGTGCTTGTAAAAAGTGATAACATTATTGGTGTGTTGAATACCAATGGTGTAGCCCGTTTCCTGCGTCCAGTCGGAAAAGAAAACGTATCCGTCCATTGCTGTTTTAATCGCTGTATTTTTGGGTGCGAGAATGTCTACGCCAAAATGTTTTTTATCCGGCATAAAAGGAGCGCTTAGTTCTCCAGTTACGGGTGGCGAGAAAAACATTTGCTCCAGCGGAATGTCGCGGGGAGAAAGATTGGTGGCACGGGTATTTTTGGCGATAGCGCCGATTTCAGCAATTTCGACTTCCTGGCGCAACTGGTTGTCCTCATTGATCCGACCTATTTCCACAATCGAGCTATCCTGAATAAGATCTCTACTTTTCGGTACGTCTTCTTCTTTTTGAACATCGCCCACCAGCATCCGCCGTACGCTTTCCGAATAGGTACGCTGCGCCTCCAGGTCTTTCTCCAATGCCTGCACCTGGCGATACAATTGATACACTTCCCGATCGTTATTACCACCACCGCTGTAGCCCGGAATGTAGCGTTTCAGGGGCGTATAAGCAATGCTCACCGTCACCAGTATTGCTGTAATGACGATCAGCGTACTAAACATGATATAAACATTAAGCAATGTCAGACGATAATGAGCTACCTCTTCAAAAGTCTCGTCATTCATGATGACCAGGCGGTAGGTATTTTGAAGTCTTTCCTTCGTGCGCGCCCACCAGCTACTGACCTGCTCAATTCCTTTTGGCATATGTTGATGTTTGAGAATGATTTTTTTACAAACAACCGGCAGTCAAAAATGACGCATCCAAATTTTATTAACGCAAAACAGGGGGATTGCGTTCCCTGCTTCCTCAAGGCGCCGGTTGCCGCTGCTCTTTCTTTTCTGTTAATTATTCCCTCCGATACACTATAAATTCCATTTTAACGATTTGAAGTCTTAGGAGGAAAAAAGTTATCTTTGCCTTTTACAATCTGCAAAATTAATACAATAAACGAAGCAGGGCGACGGAGGATACATTTTTAACCCTGGTTTTATATTTTTTTAACAAAAAAAGACCATCGCTTTGAAACACGTGAATAAAGCGTACTTATTATTAGCAATTATCGCATTATCGGCGGCTTGTACTACACAAAAACGACGCGGTGATCTCTCTCCGCTAGGCAAATTCTACCACAATACCACTGCCAAATACAACGGCTACTTCAATGCCAATGAGATCATGATCGCTACCTTTGCTCAGTTGGAGCAGCAGCACCAGGACAACTACAACGAAATCCTGAGCATGTATCCTTACGTTGAAAACCAAAATCCGCAAGGCATTTTTCCTCAGATGGATACAGCGATCAAAAAAGTGTCGGTAGTTGTCAATCTGCACCGTCCCAGCCAATGGACGGATGATTGTTATCTTTTGGTCGGCAAAGCACAATTTTTGAAAAAGGACTACGAGTCGGCGGAAGCAACTTTCAAATATATGATCAATGAATTTGACCCCAAAGCTGAAAAACCAGACAAAAAAGATCGGGCAACCAAGGCTGCCAAAAGCGCCGTCGAACGAAAAGCCGCTGCCCGCGAAGCCGAACAGGAGCGCAAACTGACCGCCAAAGAGAAAAAAAGAGAACAAAAACGCATTCGCAAAGAGCGGGAAAAACGCATCAAGCAACAAAAAGCAGATCGCAAACGCTATAACCGGGAGGTGCAAAAAGCACGTAAAAAAGGTACGCCTCCACCCAAACGCCCTTCTGCTGCCAGCAATAAACCGGGAGAACCACAAGCCCCCCCCTCTAATACACCGAAACCGGAAGATGCCGATAAAAAATCAAAAAAGAATAAGAAAGAACCGAAACCAGAAGCAAAACCAAAAGAGCAAGGCCCTGAGAATTACTTTCTCAAGCATCGCCCCGTCCATCAGGACGCCGTCCTCTGGCTGGCAAAAACCCTCATCGAGCGGGAAAATCATGATGCTGCCCAGCGCTACCTGAATCAATTGAATGAAGATCCTAATACGTTAGATGAAATACGCCGGGAACTGCCGCCCGTTCAGGCATATTTGCTGTTAAAGCAAAATCAGCCTTCGCTGGCGATTACACCGTTGCAACAAGCGGTGGAATCGGCAGAACAACGCTCGGATAAAGCTCGTTATGCTTTTATTCTGGCTCAGCTTCAGCAGCAGGCTGGCAACAGCGATGCGGCTTATACCGGGTTTGAGCAGGTATTAAAATATACGAACGAATATGAGATGGAATTCAACGCGCGGCTGAATATGGCGCAAAACGCCTGGGCAAGCGGGCGAGGTTCGGCATCCGATGCCGTTGCCAATCTCAACAAAATGCTCAAAGACGAAAAAAATACCGAATACAAAGATCAGATTTACTTTGCGATTGCCAATATCGCCCTGAAATCCGGCGAACGCCAGGCGGGCATCGAAAACCTGGAACTTTCTCTCGCCAACGGCGGCAGCAACAACGCTCAAAAAGTAGAAACCAGCCTGACACTGGCACGACTGTACTTTGAAGATGAAAATTTTGTAGCCGCTAAAAAATATTTTGACATCACCCTGCAGGCGATGCCCAATACAGACAAGCGCTACAAAGAAGTGGAAAGGCTCAGCAAAAACCTGACCGACATTGCCAAAAACATTGAAACAATCACCTTGCAGGATAGCCTTTTGCACATCAGCCAAATGAGTGAAGAAGAAAAGAAAGCATTAGCGGCGCAAATCAAAACTCAACGCGAAGAAGAACAAGCGGCAGCACAGGAAAGCGCCGGACAGACAAATCAAGATAAAACGGCGACATCCCGCGCCATTGTTACACCAGCCCTACAAAAAGAAAGCAGTTTTTTTGCTTATAACGACCGGTCCGTCAAACAAGGCAAACGCGATTTCCAGCGCAAATGGGGCAGCCGCCAGCTAGAGGACAACTGGCGCCGCGCCACCCAGCAATCGGCAGTTGCAGAGGAAGAGACCGCTGGCAAAGAAGAATCAAAACCTACGGCGGAAGTCAGTGACGAAGAAATCAACAATATTCTTCAGGGCATCCCCAAAACTGAAACAGAAATCACAGTAGCTCACATCAAAATCCGGGAAGCGCTGTTTTCTTTGGGTAAGTTGTATCGGGATCGTTTGCAAAACAACGAAAAAGCAATCGAAGCGCTGGAAGAACTGAATCGCCGTTACCCGGGCAGCAATGAGGAACTGGATTCCTGGTATTATCTCTATCTGGCGCATCAGGAACTAAATCATACCGCCGAAGCCAAAGCTTACGCCAATAAAATCATTGAAAAATTCCCAAATTCTACCTATGCAAAGGTAATCCAGGATCCTGGCTACATCGTACAAGCCCAGAATGAAGAAAATAAAGTAGTGAATTACTACAATGACGCTTACGCGGCATTTACCAGAGGCAACTTCAAGTATGCTTATGATCAAAGTATGAGCGCACGAGAGAAATTTGGAGCAAGCAACCCGTTGCAACCCAAATTTGCCCTGCTAAGCGCCATGAGCATCGGCAGCCTCAAAGGGAAAGACGATTACATCTCCGCCCTGAACGAAGTGATTGCCAAATATCCAAATACCGAAGAGCAAAAATACGCTCGCGAGGTGCTGCGTTTGCTGGGGGCTTCCACCGGCACGCTGCCGGGCGCTCAGCGCATCGAGGCGGATCAGTTCGTAGTGCAGGACGATCAGGTACACTCGGTGATCATTACGCTGGAAGATGCCACAGCGCTGAACGATTGTCGCAACGCTGTTTCGGACTATAATAAAAAATACCACGATCTCGACAAACTGCGGATTTCGGATGTGTTTTTGGTAAATGGAGAAGTGCGCACGCCATTGATTGTTATCCGCCGTTTTAAAGACAAAGCCGAAGCGATGAAGTATTTGCAAGGCGTCCAGAAGAATGCAAAAGATTTTATTCCGTCCAAATATCGCTACGAAATTTATGCAATCACACAGACCAACTACGGCAAGCTGTTTGCTACTGTAAAAAGTATCGAAACGTATAAAAACTTTTTCGATGCCAATTATCGTTAGACAAATCCAACAAGTTGTCGAAGGTTTTTTCGTTTAAGCTTTGCATATGTTATTCCCGCAAAAAAATCAATTCGTCGCGCCGGGATAATTTTACCATCACCGAAGGTTCGTTGGTCAATTTTTCGTTTTGGCGGTATTTCACGACAAAATCCACACCTTCGATGATCTCCGAACTAATAGCGCCAAAGTTGACGGGGTAAGTCATTTCGCCCACACTGGCGAAAGAAGCCAGCAAAGGTTTGCCAAACTGTGCGATGAGCGACCGGCAAAACTCGTCCTGTACAATCCGGATGGCAACTGTTCGATCCGGCGCAATCGCATTTGGTGGCAAATTGCGCGGTCGGTCAAACACGACCGTCAGGGGGCGCATATGATAAATCAGTAATGTTTCTATTTTGGGGTGTAAGTGTTCTACATAAAATTTGAGCATTTGAACAGAATCAACCAGCATTTCAAAACTTCTGGCGGTGGCTTTCTGCTTGATTTGCAATACTTTTTCGATAGCCTGGGGATTGGTTGCATCACATCCGATACTCCAAATGGTATCCGTCGGATAAAGGATGACGCCGCCGTTCTGCAAAATTGTCAAAGCCCCTTTGAGATCGTACTCCTGCACCATACGAATCTTATCGTTTGTATAGGTCGTCATAAATCCGATATTTAACTTGTAGGTCGTTTACATGGTACATCCGGTTTTGGGGAAAGGTTGCATGGATTACCCGGCAGGCACGATTTTTTGCATGACTGTCAGCCAATTTACGAACCTTCAATAATCCGCCTGTTAATTACAACATCTACAACAACAAAGTTTATTTTGGAATTATTTTAGAATAACCCTTTTGTAATACTATTTTTAGGCGAACGTATTGTTTGGATATCTGTACAAATCAAACTAACGCCGACAAGAGGCAGAATATTATTATCCTGACTTTTTTTATCTATGGGCAGCCAAATGCAACAAAATAAACTGTTTGTATCATTGCGTCAGCCAAAAAGCTGAAACACATTACACCTGACAACAACCGTATCATGCAGAAAACGTACACAATCAGGTTTGTATGCCTGTTATTTGCTCTTTTTTTTATGGCGCAGGCGAAAGCCAGGCATATCATTGGAGGGGTGATCACGTATGAATGTCTTGGCAACGGGCGCTACGATTTTGAGTTGAAAATGTACCGCGATTGCTTTTGCACCGACTGCGCTAACTTTGATCCTCAGGCTTTTGTAGCCGTTTATGAATGCAATGGAGGAGACTGCTCCAGGCTTAATCAAAGTAGCTTTGTGCAACGCATCAATGCCAATCTTGGCCCTATCCGGCAAATTGATGCGCCCAATTACCCTTGTCTGATTCCGCCGAATGTTTGCGTAGAAGAAGCAGTGTATCGCTTCAGTTTAAATTTGCCGCTTTCCAACAATAGCTATCATGTTTCGTATCAGCGTTGTTGCCGCAACATTACCATCAATAATATCGTCAATCCTGAAGGTACGGGTGCGACTTACACCATCGAAATAACACCGGAAGCACAGCGCGCCTGCAATAGCAGTCCAAAATTCAGTTATTTCCCTCCTACAGTCATTTGCGCGGGTGCGCCGCTAGAATTCGACCATTCGGCGACCGACCCCGATGGCGACCAGTTGGTGTATGAGTTTTGCAGCCCTTTAGCCGGAGGTGGGCCTATTACCAATGACCCGTTTCTGTTTAGTTCCTGCGCTGGCGCCTACCCCAATCCTGCCTGCCCACCACCATACGACAATATCACCTTTCGTGCGCCTAATTTCACGCCAGGTGCACCTTTGGGTTTTGGCAAAGATTCAAACAAAAGCGTCATTAAGATTGACCCCAATACAGGCATCATTTCGGGCTTACCTGAAGTGCAAGGGCAGTACGTTGTGGGGGTTTGCGTTTCGGAATATCGCGATGGAGTGTTGCTCAGTCGGGTCTTCCGCGATTTTCAGTTCAATGTTGCCAGTTGTGATCCGCAGGTTTTCGCCAAAATCAAATCTGATGAAGTGATTGATGGGCAACAATATTTTATCAATTCCTGTGGCGCCACTTCTGTAGCTATTGAAAATCAGAGTTTTATCCGCCAATACATCAAGGATTTTGAATGGAGATTCAATATCAATAACCAAGTTGAGACCTTTTCCGATTGGAATCCAACGGTTACTTTTCCGGGCGAAGGCAATTATGAAGGGCAGCTGCTGCTCAATCCTGGCACTGACTGCGGCGATACCGCTAATGTTTTTGTCAACATTTTTCCAGCAATTGATGCCGATTTTGAGTTTGAATATGACACCTGCGTAGCCGGACCAGTACAATTTAACGATTTATCGGTTTCGGGTAGCGGAAACATCACTGAGTGGAACTGGGAATTTGGCGACGAAAACACCTCGACCGCGCAAAACCCAACGCATGTTTACCGGCAGCCCGGCAACATAACTGCACAACTCACCGTGACCGATATCAATAAATGCAAAGACACCAAGACCAAAAACGTTCCTTATTTTCCGGTGCCGGCGCTATTGGTAATCGCTCCCAGCGAATTCATTGGCTGCGCGCCGGCTAACATCTTTTTCAATAACCTTTCCTACCCGATTGATGAAACGTATAACATCAACTGGGACTTTGGCGACGGTGGCGCCAGCAAAGAAATTAGCCCAACGCATCTTTTTGAAAATCCTGGCACTTACACTATTTCGATTGACATTACCTCACCGATCGGCTGCAAAACCGATACCATTTTTAACAATCTTATCAAAGTGGAAGAATCTCCTGAAGCCGGATTTTCTTTTGCTCCAACAGAACCGAGTAATATCGAACCTACGGTGTACTTCACCGATCAGTCGCAACGGGCAAACCGATGGTTCTGGAACTTTGGCAATGGTGTCACCTCAACGCAGCAAAATCCAGCGTACACCTATCGTGACACGGGCGTGTACGAAGTCAAACAAATTGTGACACATCCCAGTGGCTGCACAGATACGCTGATTCGTACCCTCGACGTCAAGCCGGAGGTGCGATTTCATTTGCCCAATGCGTTTACGCCCAATAGCGACGGGCTAAATGACACATATCTGGGCGTGGGATTGATGGAAGGCGCTTCCGGTTTTCAAATGACCATCTGGAATCGTTGGGGCGAGATGATTTTTGAAACTTCCGATCCCAACGAAGGATGGAATGGTCGAAAATTCAACAGCGGGGCAGAATCACCTAATGGCGTATATGTGGTGGTCGTCACCTTCAAAGGTCCTCGGGGCGAACCTTTTGAATTTAAGACGTTTACCACTTTAATACGGTGACGGTGATGGCACGGATGCCGAGATGCTATGCTGATTCTGGCTTCTATCGTCGTTCACAATAAAAACAATAGCATAAAAAACATTTTGAATTTCCATAAAAAGAAGTACCTTTGCACCGCTATTTTTAAGACGTTAGATTTTAGACTAAGGACTTCAGGTGCGTTCTTTCATCCTGTTTCCGTCTCAAAATACTAACCTCTCTTATGTTGACCATTTAAACTTTCAAAGCGATGGATGCTATTAAATATGTACATGAGCAACTGACGCCCAAGCGCGATTTTCCGAGTTTCCGCCCGGGCGATAACATAATTGTGAAGTACAAAATCGTGGAAGGCGACAAAGAACGTGAGCAGGCTTTCCGCGGCGATGTGATTCAGATCAGTGGTGAAGGACCGACCAAGACGTTCACCGTGCGCAAGGTTTCCAACGGCGTTGGTGTAGAGCGGATTTTCCCGTTCGCAATTCCGACAATCGTGAGCATTGAAGTCACCAAGCGTGGTAAAGTCCGTCAGTCACGTTTGTTCTACCTGCGCAACCTCGTGGGTAAAAAGGCACGTATCAAGGAACGCAGCTTCTTTAAGGAAAATTAATCTTTTTTATTGGATAATTTCCTCCATCCGGGTAATGGCATCATAGCTATTTCCCGGATTCTTTTTATTCTGCAACATTGTTCTAAAAAAACGGACCTTTCGTCGAAGCAATATCTATGGATTAAAACTTTATCTTTATTCTCGCATTTGCAACTAAAGATCCTGATGTCTAACCAACAATTTGACGACGTATTGGTGCGGCTCCGAACCGGCGATCGTTCGGCATTGCAAATTGTGTTTCAGCAACACTACCCAATCGTCTGTGCTGTTATTCATCGTTTTATTCAGGATCGAAATACCGTCGAAGACCTCGCCCAGGAAGTTTTTGTTCGGTTTTGGGAAAAACGCGAACAAATCCAAATCAATTCTTCCCTCACGGCTTACCTGCGCCGGATGGCAATCAACGAAGCACTTGGTTATTTGCGCCGTAGCAAACATCTGCACGACGAAGAAGTGACGCCGCAATTAGCCGATACCAATTACGATGGGAGCGCTGAGGAGCAATACCTCCACACCGAACTGGAGCAAAGCGTGCGCGATGCCATCAATATGCTGCCCCCTAAGTGCCGCATGGTATTCCAGTTGAGCCGCTTCGAAGAAATGACTTACCAGGAAATCGCCGACCAGATGGATATTTCGATCAAAACAGTTGAAAATCAAATGGGTAAAGCGCTGCGAATTCTGCGGGAAAAACTGAAAGGCTATTTGAGTTTGTTGCTGTAAATGGAATGATGGATGAGGTTAAACTGGATTAAAATTTTCAAAAAATAAATTTCCCGAATAGGGGGCTACCCCCTGTGTTCACATCCTTGTTTTTGGAAATGGAAATGAAAATGAACGATGCGATTTACATAGACTTGATAGGTAAATACCTTTCCGGCAACCTGGCAGAGCCGGAAAGGGAGCAACTGATGATGTGGGTAGAAGCATCGCCTGCCAACCGCGCATTCTTTGAAGAAATGATCCAGTTGTGGAGCATCTCCGGTAGCTACGAAGAGCAATTTGAAGCCAATACCCCAGAGGCTTGGAATACGCTGGAAACACGACTTTTTGGCGGCGGTGGTGCAACTTTTGAGGAAAACCCCTTGTCTGTTGGAAAGACGTCCGTCAAAATCGTGCGTTTGTCTATAAATAAAACCATCCTTCGCGTGGCAGCTGTAATTTTGGCGGTGATTACAGGAGGCATGTGGTTGTTTAGCGACTTTTTCAAAAGCCAGGACCAAATGCTGGTCTTCGAAACGAGCGCGAAAGAACGCAAACAAATTGAATTGCCCGATGGGAGTATCATTTGGTTGAATGAAAGCACCCGGCTTTCTTACGATCAGCGGTTCATCAATCGTGTCGTTTCACTGGAAGGAGAAGCGTTTTTTGACGTAGCGCATCTGGATAGCAAGCCGTTCACTATTTTGAGTGCCGGCACTTCTACCACCGTTTTGGGTACAACCTTCAATGTGCGGGCTTATCCGAAAGAGGATCGCATTGAAGTAACGGTGGAAACCGGTAAAGTAGAGTTGCGTAAAGCCGATCAGCCGGAAAAAAAAGTATTGCTGACCGCCGGCAAATCGGGCTTGTTTGACAAAAACACCGAAGAGGTAAGCATCTCCGAGGCGCCCATTTCCAATGCCGATGCTTGGAAAAACCAGCGCCTGGAATTTACCGATGCTCCGATGCGCGATGTTCTGGAGGCGGCAAGGCGGTTTTATGGCATCCATATCGAAGTGGAAAACAGCGCCATTCTGAATTGCCCGTTGACCAGCAATTTTGAAGGACCGGTGTTCGACAATTTTATTAAAACCCTGGAGTTTGCTACCCCTTTCAAAGTAGAGCGCCACGACAGCAGTTATGTAATTATTGGCGCAGGCTGCAAATAAAAATAAAAGTCGTGTTTGACAATCGCTATTTTTTTAAAAAATTATAAACCATACGCAATCATCTGTTAATAACTGATATTACGCAGCGCATAAATTTTGAAAATTGAGTTCATTGACAGA
>CAZQTF010000146.1:0-9864 GCA_964596135.1 uncultured Saprospiraceae bacterium
TTGTCAAATCATTATTAACCGTATTCAGTAAATGATTTTTTAAACATACTCTAAATGCTGAAAATGTGCACATTAACAGCCCCTTAAATTCTATTTTTTAACCAAAAAAGTTCAATCTACCATGAAAAAGTTTGCATTTTTTTCTATGCTTCTTGTGGCATTTGCCCTTACTTTTACTGCTTGTAACGAAGATGAAGTAGAAACGACAACAACAGATGAAATTATGACTTCCGAAGACCTGATGACGGTGGAAGATTTGGTACTGGATGCAGAAGACGAAATCGAAGAAATAATTGAAAATGGAATTTTGTCTGACGGTGAAGTAGAGGTACGTGAAGATTGCCCAACCAGAACAGTTGAACCGGCTGACGGCACTTTCCCGAAAACGATCACGATTGACTATGGCGAGAGCTGTACGTCTCCGCGTGGCAGAGAAAAAAGCGGTCAGATCGTAGTCACCATCAGCGCTCCGCTCAATGAAACTGGTGCTACCCGTACGATCACATTCGTAGATTATTATGTGGATGGCGTCAAGCTTGAAGGTTCGTCAAGTTGGGTAAACAATGGCAACAAGTCCTTTACCCGTAGCTTCAATCACAAAGTAACTTATCCAGACGGTGATACTGCCATGTGGGAAGCTGAGCATACTTACTCGTTGGTCACTGGCGCTGAAACGCCTCGAATTTTTGACGATGTGATCCAGATCACGGGTTCTTCTTCTGGTACGAATCGCGATGGCAAGACTTACAGTTCTGAAATCATTGAACCATTGGTGAAAGCAAAGTTGTGCCCCTGGATCAGCAATGGTATCCGCGAGGTGAACCGCAACGGCAATATCTTTACGATTGACTATGGTTACGGCGATAGCGACTGCGATAATAAAACAGAAGTAACCCTACCAAACGGCGAAACTAAGATAATCCGTATCGAGCCATGGTGGAGACGATAAAAAAATAGTGGTTGTAAATTGCTTATTGTCAATTCTTAAAAAGAAAAAACCTCTCGTTGATGATCAGCGGGAGGTTTTTGTGGTTAATATTGCAATCATAAACATAAATCTATGCAAGCTTTCTGGAACGAACGGTACAGGCAAGCCGAATATGCCTACGGTAAAATGCCCAATGCCTATTTCAAAAGTGTGATTGATACATTCCAACCGGGCAACATTTTGATTCCCGGAGCAGGAGAAGGTCGGGACGCCGTGTATGCAGCTCGATGTGGCTGGCACGTAGATGCTTTTGATTACAGTGTATCCGGCCAGCAGAAAGCGCTGCAACTCGCCGCCGAAGCGGGCGTCGCCATCAATTTTCAGGTAATCGATGCTGCCGATTTTGATCCAACGCTCAAACAATACGACCTGATCTCGCTGACATTTTTTCACTTACCCCAGGCATTGCGCAAAACCTTGCATGCAAAGTTGGTACAAGCGTTGAACCCTGATGGATATTTGTCGCTGGAAATTTTCAGCCCAGCACAGTTGCAGTTCGACTCCGGCGGACCCAAAGATGTTACCATGCTAATGACCGAAGCCGAAGTACGCGAAGAGTTTGCTGGTTTGGATATTTTGAAGCTGGAGGCATTGGAAACCGACTTGGATGAAGGTCCTTATCATCAAGGCAAAGCCGCTGTGATCCGTTTTCTTGGACGGAAAAATATTGTGTAAATGGCTGATTTTGAAGCGATTTTATTGGAATTGCAATACTTGCCGCCAGTGCAGTATTTCACCAAACTGCTACATTATCCGACTGTTTACCTTGAGGCGCACGAGCATTATCAAAAAGGCAGCTACCGCAACCGCGCGCTCATCGCCGGCGCCAATGGCGAGTTGCGACTATCCATCCCGCTGGAAAAAGGCAAAAATGAGCAGCAATCCATCCGCGAAGTACGGATCGCGTACCACGAGCCCTGGCAAGCGCGCCACTGGGAAAGCATTCAGTCGGCTTATGGCAATGCGCCGTTTTATCTTTATTATGCCGACTTTTTACAACCATTTTACGAAAAACATTATAATTTTTTGTGGGACTGGAATTGGGAATTATTACAAACTATTTTGCAACTAACTGGTATTCCGTCTAATATCCAATTTACTACGAGCTTCGTGAAAACACCTGCACCGGGCATGCTTGACTTTCGCAATGCGATACATCCCAAAGTTCATCGCCGCCGCGACGACCCCCATTTCCAGCCCGCCTGGTATGCACAGGTTTTTGAAGAAAAGCACGGTTTTTTGTCCAATTTGAGTATCTTAGACCTGCTGTTTTGCACCGGTCCCGAAGCCTTGAGAATTATACAAGCATCATTGATTTCAATAAAGAACCGAGGTGACTTCTAATAAAAATCGGCGTCAAAAAACAGATAACCAGATAACCACAACAGCTAACAACGAATGACTACCTTCATCAGCAAAAACCTGCAAGCCTACCGCGC
Organism: uncultured Saprospiraceae bacterium; assembly: GCA_964596135.1. Taxonomy (GTDB): domain Bacteria; phylum Bacteroidota; class Bacteroidia; order Chitinophagales; family Saprospiraceae; genus JADJNW01. The sequence goes on from CAZQTF010000146.1 coordinate 2,428, forward strand.
CCGTGTGGACGAACTAGTGAAAGACCTGCATGAACTGACCATTCGCACCGGTAATGACGAACTTGCGCAAACCGTGAGCGATCTTCGCAACCGCATCCACGAACCGTTTATGTTTGTGATCGTCGGGGAAGTAAAAGCCGGCAAGAGTAGTTTTATCAATGCTTTGCTGGGTACTGGTCGCGAGATCACCAAAGTGGCGCCGCAGCCTATGACCGACGTGATTTTGCAGATTTTGTACGGTGAAACGGAAGAAGAGATTGAGGTCAATCAATATCTGCACAAGAGGCTGCTGCCGGTTGATATTCTGAAAGAAATTGCCATCGTGGATACGCCGGGCACCAATACGATCATCGAACACCACCAGGAAATCACGGAACGGTTTATTCCCGCGAGCGACCTGATCGTTTTTGTATTTGAAGCCAAAAACCCCTATCGGCAATCAGCTTGGGACTTCTTCAACTTCATCAACGAAGATTGGCACAAAAAAATCATTTTCGTATTGCAGCAAAAAGACTTGCTCAGCCCGGAAGACCTTGTGGTCAATATCAAAGGCGTGACCGATTACGCCGAGAAAAAAGGAATGCCGGACCCACATGTGTTTGCCGTTTCGGCGAAAGCCGAGCAGGAAGGGCACCAGGAGGAAAGCGGTTTTTTGCCTTTGCGGCAGTACATTCAGCAAAATATTACCGGAGGTAAGGCGCCGATTTTGAAATTGCAGAACAACGTCAGCCTCAGCCAGAATATATCCGGGCGCATTCGTCGGGCATTGGACACCCGCATGGAGCAGTTTAAAGCCGACACCGAATTTCGCGCTGACATTCGACAAACGCTTGATAATCAGGAACAAAAATCCTGCAAACAGGTGTATTTGCTGGTGGAAAACCTTGTGGCTGCCTACGAACGCATTACCCGCGAAAAAGAGGCAGAACTCAGTTCCGGCTTGGGATTTTTTTCGTTGCTGCGGCGATCTTTTACTTCTATTTTTAGCAAAAAGGCTTCCATCAAAGAATGGCTCGACCAACTGTCGCATGACCTGGAACATACCCTCAATACTGAATTGCGCAACAAACTCGACGGTGGCGTCAACGATCTCGCAGATACTATCCAGCAAATGGCAAAGCTGATCGAGTTGAAAATCAAGAGCAATCAGACAATTTTGGACAGCGACCACGATATTTTCAGCGACATTGCCGAGCGCCGCGGACGGGTTATTATGGAATTGCAGGAAACATTTGCCCAGTTTATGAAACGCGCCGAGAATTTTACCGACAACCAGCTTTTCCCGGACAAAAGCGCTGTATCGCCCAATATCGCCACCGGCAGCGGGCTGGCGGTCATCGGGCTGATCCTGGCGGCGGTCACGCAGGGCATGGTATTCGACGTCACAGGCGGCGTGCTGACCACCATCGGTGTGTTGTTTGCCGGCGTATCCAGCAGCATCAAGCGGCGGCAGATTCTGGATGGCTTCCGCAAGGAAATTGCTAAGGGCAAAACCAGACTCGAGACGGAAGTGGCCGATAAGCTCAAATCCTATATTCAACACCTGAAAGGCAGAATTGACGGCAACTTTAAGGGGTTTGACTCTATGCTGGAACGCGAAGCCGAACAAATCAAATGGCTGGAAGACCGGCACCAATCATTGGCAGCACGGCTAGATCAATTGGAACAGGAATTGACAACCTAAGCATTGTTGCCAAACATCATATTATGAAAATACAATTCAATTCATCGCATATCCGCGTTTTTGAAAGTGCTTTGTATCGTACAACTTCCACTGTAATCCAAACGCCTGATTTAGTGTTGGTTGTGGATCCCAACTGGCTACCCGAAGAAGTGGCTACTATCAAGTATCATGTTCGGGAAATTTTGGGCGAGCGACCGATTTACCTTCTATTCACGCATTCGGATTATGATCATATCATTGGTTATCGGGCATTTCCGGATGCAAAAATCATTGCTTCCCAGTCGTTTATGAAAAATTCTGACCAGGAGAAAATTGTACAACAAATAAAAGACTGGGACGAGGGTTTTTACATAGAAAGAAACTACCCGATCGAATATCCCAAAGTGGACATAGCTGCTACGGAAGATGGACAAACCATTCTGATAGGTAATACCACGTTTACTTTTTACCTCGCGCCTGGACACACCGGCGATGGATTATTTACCATTGTATCATGGAATGGGCAGCAGGTTTGGCTATTGGGAGATTATTTATCGAATATCGAATTTCCATTTATCTATCACAGTAGTTATGATTACGAAAAAACGCTCGACAAAGCGGAAGCAATTCTGAGAAACTGGAGTGGGGGAGTGGCCGTTCCTGGTCACGGTGACGCCACCGGCGATCCAGCGGATATTCAGCAGCGAATTAATGATTCCAGGAATTACATTCATCAACTGCGTGAAACTATTAAGAACAGTCAGGATTTTCCGACTGGTACGCTTTGGGAAAGGTATCACTTTCGCGAGGGAATGGAGCGGTATCACAAAGAAAATGTGTTGTTAATTAAAAAAGAAGAGGGAAAATGTTGATATTTCAAACAACGTTTATTCCGAGTAACAAAAGATGACTTTTTCTTTTTAAAACGTCAAATTCACTACTTTTGTGGTAAAATTTTTGAAACCAAAACCAAGCTTTATAAAATGTCAAAAGTCCTCATAATTGGCGCAGGCGGCGTAGGGCGAGTCGTCGCTTACAAGTGTGCGCAGCACCCGAATGTCTTTTCCGAAATCATGCTGGCTAGTCGCACCAAATCCAAATGCGACGACATTGCCGCTGCTATCAGGCGCGACATTGGTCGGGATATTCAAACCGCCGCAGTGGATGCCGAAAACGTGCCGGAATTGGTCCAACTGATGAAGTCTTTCCAGCCGAAAATGGTGATTCACGTGGCGTTGCCCTACCAGGATCTCACGATCATGGATGCTTGCCTCGAAGCGGGCGTACATTATCTGGATACCGCGAATTATGAGCCAAAAGATGAAGCAAAATTTGAGTATAAATGGCAGTGGGCATATCAGGATCGCTTCAAAGAAGCGGGGTTGCTGGCGGTGCTCGGCTGTGGCTTCGACCCAGGCGTGACGGGGGTTTTCACGGCGCATGCCGCGAAATATCACTTCGATGAAATTCATTATTTAGACATTGTAGATTGTAACGCAGGTAGTCATGGCAAGGCTTTTGCTACAAATTTCAATCCGGAAATCAATATTAGAGAAGTGACTCAAAAAGGAAAATACTGGGAAAACGGGCAATGGGTGGAGACCGAACCGCATGAAATTGGTAAAATGCTGACTTACCCGGAAATCGGTCCCCGAAAATCATACCTCATTTACCATGAAGAACTGGAATCGCTGGTGAAAAACTTCCCAACTATGAAGCGCGCCCGTTTCTGGATGACTTTCGGCGATGAGTATCTGACGCACCTGCGCGTGATTCAGAACATTGGCATGGCGAGCATCGAGCCAGTCAAATATAAGGGCGTGGACATTGTGCCACTGGAATTTTTGAAAGCAGTACTGCCCGATCCTGGCGAACTGGGTGAAAATTATACCGGCTGGACGTCCATCGGCTGCCGGATTAGGGGAATCCGAAATGGCAAGGAAAAAACTTATTATATCTGGAATAATTGCAGCCACGAAGCAGCATACAAGGAGACCGGCACACAGGCGGTTTCCTATACCACAGGCGTTCCGGCGATGATCGGCGCGATGATGATGCTCACGGGCGAATGGACAGGGGCAGGCGTTTATAATGTTGAAGAACTCAATCCCGACCCATTTATGGAAAAGCTGAATGAATGCGGCTTGCCCTGGCACGAGGCGGAGAATGTGGATTTAGAATTGTGAGAAATTGGGCTTCATTGAGTTCATGTATTCATGCGTTTAGGTGTTTAAATTTCAATATGAGTAGTATTTACACGAACACCTGGATATAACATAACCTGAGTACAAAAATTATAAATGATAAATATAAATAAAGTTCCTTCTCCTGCTTATGTGCTGGAAATGCGGCGTTTGCGGGAGAATCTGGAGTTGATAAAGGGCGTACAGGATAGCGCCGGCGTCTCCATTATCCTTGCGTTGAAAGGCTTTGCCATGTGGCGCGTCTTTCCGATGGTGGCGCAATATCTCAAGGGGGCAACCGCCAGTTCACTGAGCGAAGCGCGCCTCATTTTTGAAGAGATGGGCGTACAAGCGCATACGTATTCGCCAGCTTATTTACCGGATGAGTTTGCTGATATTATGCGTTATAGCAGTCATATTACATTTAATTCGATCAACCAGTATCGCAGATATAAAGATCAATTGGAGTCCTTCCCGGAGAAGATTTCCGTCGGCATTCGCGTGAATCCTGAGTATTCGGAAGTAGGAGTAGATTTGTACAATCCGGCGGCGCCGGGATCGCGCCTGGGCGAGGTCGTGGATAATTTCAGCGAACATCTTCCTGAAGGCGTGGAGGGCTTGCATTTTCATACGCTTTGTGAATCAAGTTCTTACGATTTAGAAAAGGTACTCAAGGCTTTTGAAAGCAGATTCTCGGTATTCTTTCCACAACTCAAATGGGTTAATTTTGGCGGCGGGCACCTCATGACACGCAAAGGATACGATACCGATCATTTAGTTAAATTATTACAAGGCTTTCACAAAAAATACCCGCATCTGGAAGTGATTCTTGAGCCTGGTAGCGCCATCGCCTGGGACACAGGTGTGTTGGTGTCCACCATTTTAGATATTGTTGATAATCATGGAATTAAAACTGCGATTGTGGATGTTTCATTCACTGCGCATATGCCCGATACCCTGGAAATGCCCTACCGCCCACGCATCGAAGGAGCCACTGACCCAACTTCGGGGAAGCCGACTTACCGCATCGGCGGGGTAAGTTGTTTAGCTGGAGATTACATGAGTGAATATTCTTTTGATCATGAATTGCAAATTGGTGAAAAAATCGTGTTTCAGGATATGATTCATTATACAATGGTAAAAACCACTACGTTTAATGGCGTAAAACATCCTGCGATTGCTATCTGGCAAGAAGATGATACGTTGGAAATCGTGCGTGAATTTGGATATGAGGATTATAAAAACAGGCTTTCTTAAATAAATGTGTTATAGTGTTTCTGTAGAATAGTTTGGCTATTGATGATAGACACTATGACATCATAACACTGCTTGTATTGCAAATTTCACAGGCATTTCAAACGTTGGTTCAGCAGCTATGCAAAATTTACGACCCTGGCGAGGCGCGTAGCATTGCCCGTATTGTATTTGAAGATGCACTTCATATTAAGAATTTGTATGATGCGAATGTGTTGACGTCTATGCAAGCAGAGATGCTTGGCGCGGTTCAACGCAGACTGCTTCGGCACGAACCGGTGCAATACATCCTGGGGCAGGCAGATTTTTACGGTTTGAAGTTCAAAGTTACACCGGCAGTGCTCATTCCGCGTCAGGAAACCGAAGAGTTGGTCGCCTGGATTGTGGAAACAATTAAAACGGATTTAAACCGACAAGACCTGCGGGTGCTCGACATTGGCACGGGTAGCGGCTGTATTCCTGTTACGCTCAAAAAAAAACTCCCTCGGCTGGAAGTCACGGCGATTGACATCAGTTCGGAAGCTCTGGAAATAGCTCAGGAAAATGCCGAGCTAAATCATGTTCAAATTACATTGCAACAATGTAATATTCTGGATCGGACTTGTTGGGATACTCTTGGCATTTTCGACATTATAGTGAGCAATCCGCCGTACATTCCCACCCGCGAAAATAAACTAATGCCCAAGCGCGTTAAGGATTTTGAGCCTGCACTTGCCTTATTTGTCGCTAATGAAAATCCACTGATTTTTTATGATGTGATCGCCGATTTTGCTAAATTACATCTTGCGGCGGGCGGATATTTATTTTTTGAATGTAATGAATTTAATGCAAATGAAGTGGTAAATTTGCTTGAAAATAAAGATTTCAAAAACATTCAGTTGCAACAAGACCTAAGCGGGCGCGACCGAATGATACGGGTACAAAGTATGTAAATTATTTGTAAACTTGAAGCAACAAAGACTTGGCATTCAGTGTTATATAAAAACAAACACAAAAAAACAAGTCTCATGCCGTACTACAAACCCATCAAGAATATTCCCGACAAAGTCGAACAGCAATGCATTGTAAATAAGCTACTGGAATTGCGGCAGAAAATAAGAGATGAAATACCACCAAAAACTGCACGGGATACTTTATTGCTTGCCACATGGAATATCCGGGAGTTTAAAGATAATCGCCGAATTGAAAGTTATTGTTATATTGCAGAAATTATTGATGCGTTTGACTTTGTTTCAGTGCAGGAAGTGAGCAGTGACCTGGCGGGCTTGCATAAATTGATGTATTATTTGGGAGAATATTGGGATTACATAGTAACCGATGCGACTGCCGGTTCGGCCGGTGGGGGTGAGCGTATGGCGTTTTTATATGATACCCGTAAAATCCGGTTTCGGCACATCGCCGGAGAAGTTGTTTTGCCCCCGGAAGAGCAGGTGGGCCATGACCTACAATTTGCCAGAACGCCTTTCCTTGCTGCATTTCAGGCTGGGTGGTTCAAATTCATGATATGCACCGTACATATTTACTATGGTGAAGATCTGCCTGATAGTGAAGGATTAAAAAGACGCGTAGAGGAAATTGATGCAGCTGCTAAATGGATTAAAAAGAAAGCTAAAAATGAGAATGCCAATTATATTTTGCTGGGTGATTTTAATATCATAGATCCCACTCATATAACCATGCAGACATTGGAGAAAAATGGCTTTTATATTCCGGAGAATCTGAAAACCAAGCCGACTGACCTCGGGCGCACCAAACATTATGATCAGATCGCTTTTCAGGTACGCGATGAAGATATGATTATATTTAATAAAAGGCATGAAGACGATAAAGCCGGCGCCTTTGCTTTTCAGGAGGTAGTGTATCGCGAAGATGAAATGGAAATTTATCGAAAATATTTTCCAGCGGATGTCATGGAAGGAAAAACGCCAGAGCAGATTCAAAAATATTATGCTGGTAAATGGCGAACTTTTGAAATGTCGGATCACCTTCCAATGTGGGTAGAACTGAAAGTTGACTTCAGCGATCAGTATCTGGAAAGTATTCCGGCGGAGACTGCACCGGCACGATAATAATTTGGTGGAAAATCATGAATTGATATAGAATTCGAGGTAGTGGGTCAAATCGGTTGATTTGCTTTTTAGATTTCGCAAATCTTCAAGATTTACGAAATCTCGTCCACTCTTTTGACCCATTACCGAATTCGGAACCATGTCGCTAAAATTGCCCTAAGTGCTACGGTAGCGGGGATAAGGGGCGTTGCACCGCCGATACGTGCCAGATTGAAGGTCAGTTCTGAGTGAATGATTGCAAAACCATGATAATCAACCAACACACTGC
>CAZQTF010000147.1:0-9813 GCA_964596135.1 uncultured Saprospiraceae bacterium
AATGACAAGCTTGCTGCTGAAAAGAAAAAGGGACACAGTTTATTGAACTTATCCTTTGGATAATCAAAAGGTGCGATCTCTCTGAGGTCGAAATGCTATTCTTAACTCTTTGCTACAAACCTATGACTTCTTACGAAATCCTAAAAGACCTTGGATGAGGTCTAATGTTTGTAGCATAAGTCAAATAACAGGATGTACGATTTCTCCAAAGTCGCACTTTTTTATCCATGACTCACTTTATATTGAAATTGATCCATTTATTATCTAACTACAAATTTTACACTATGGCGAAGGAATATTATCTGCCATCCAATGATGAAGAACGGGCTACCTGGCTCAACAATTTCGCGACCAAGCTGCCCAATTTTTCCGGTAAATACGGCATCCTGCCGGAAGAAGTGATAGATATGCAGCAAAGCGCTGTTTATTTTGATGCCCTGATTAAATACAAAAATCAGGTATATGCGTATCAAAATGCAGTGACGGATTTTAAGAATGCCATTCGCAATGGCTTGAGCGCCGGTAGTACGCTACAACCCCTCACTCAGCCCATGATGATGCTACCCACTCCGGTAGAACCCGGCGTATTTGCCCGCGCCAAAGCCATCGTCAACCGCATCAAAGCCAATCGCAACTATAGCGAAGCGGATGGGAGTGACTTGGGTATCATCGGCGCTGAAGTTACGACAGACATCAATGCTGTAAAACCGGTTATCAGCCTTCGTTTGATCGGTGGCGGGCACCCCGAAATCGTATGGACGCGCCAGGGCATGGGCGCATTGGAAATCCAAAAAATGGGCAGCGATGGAAAATGGTATTTGCTGGCAATTGATACCGTGCCTAATTATACGGATACGGAGCCGCTGCCGTCCGCCGGTCAGAGTGCCGTGTGGCAGTATCGCGCTATTTACCGATTGAAGGATGAGCGCGTGGGGCAATGGAGTGATGTGGTTGCCATTACGGTGGCAGGTTAGGAAAGTAGCGATGGACTTCAGCCGCCGGATTGATGTAAGTTCCGGCGGCTAAAGTAATCGCCACAATATTATTCACTTCGTAAGCTTTCCACCGGATTGGCTACCGCCGCGCGGACCACTTGCATACTTACCGTGCCCAGCGACAGCCCCGCGATATTAATAAAACTAAATGTTTTGTAGCGCCAGAGATTGCGAATAGCAACTTTAAGATAGTTTTGCAACATAATTCGGGTGATTTCTTTTTGTAAAAATAAATAACCGGAAAACCAGTATAAAAAATATCAAAAAAACTCCGATTACTCAATGTTTGTAAAATTCGGGTGATTTCCATTACAAAAATGCTATCTTACATCAGAATATTTTCAGTAACCACTTGCCCGTCGAGCATGCGCACGATGCGCGATGCAAACTTCGCATCATGCTCCGAATGCGTCACCATGACCACTGTGGTGCCTTGTTCATTCAACTCGGTGAGTAAACCCATTACTTCGTTGCCATTACTGGAGTCAAGGTTTCCCGTTGGTTCGTCTGCCAGAATTAATTTTGGATTATTAACCACAGCGCGCGCTACGGCTACACGTTGCTGCTGACCACCGGATAGTTGCTGCGGGAAGTGATTGCGCCGATGCATGATCTGCATTTTTTCCAGCACTTTTTCCACGCGGTCTTTGCGTTCGGAGGCTTTCACGCCCACGTACAACAGCGGTAATTCCACATTTTCGAATACCGTCAGTTCGTCAATCAGGTTAAAACTCTGAAAGACAAAGCCGATATTGTTTTTGCGCAATTGAGCACGGCGGCGCTCATTAAAATGGGCTACTTCTGTTCCATCGAATTTGTAGCTGCCGCCATCCGGTTCATCAATCAACCCCAGAATATTGAGCAAAGTAGATTTGCTGCAGCCCGAAGGTCCCATGATAGCAACGAACTCAGCCGGATGGACCACCAGCGCTACCTTGTTCAGCGCCATCGTTTCCACTTCCGTAGTGCGATACACCTTTTCCAGGTCTTTCATGTCAATCAAAGCTGGCATCATATTTTATTTATTTTTCGAATAAATGGATTAGTCGGTAAAAAAGGGATAGTGGTTTCAACCCCATTATCCCATCCTTCAATTAAGAAAAAAACAATTCAACAATCTTTCTTTTGTCTGTCCTTGTCACCTGCTTTTATATGCAAGGGGCTAAGTGAAATTTTTCCATGTTAGAGATTCCCGCTCCGAATGCGATGCTATTTCTGTTCTTCTCGAATGATCAGTTCCTGCATATCGCCATAATTTTTGTAGTTGGAGGTTACAACCTGCTCCCCTTCCTGCAAGCCGCCGATTACTTCGTAAAAATCAGGATTTTGGCGCCCCAGCTGAATATCCACCCGATAAGCTTTATTGCCGGATGGATCTACTTTAAAAACCCAATTGCCACCGGTCTGCTGGTAAAACCCCCCGCGAGGCAGTAGCAGCGCGGTTGTTTCATCGCTCAAGGCGAGGCGGATTTGCAGCGTCTGTCCACGGCGAATGCCTTCCGGCACTGCGCCGACAAACTCCATATCTACCTGAAAACGGCCATTGGTCACCTGCGAATAGATTTTTTTCACAATGAGTTGATAGGTCTTACCACTAAAAGTGAATTCCCCCTGCAAGCCTGTAAAAATCCTGGAAATGTAGTGCTCGTCAATATCTGTCTGTACTTTGAATCCACTGAGCACATCAATCTGCCCGATGCGGGTGCCCGGCGTAATGGATTGACCGTATTCGGCGTTAAGGGAGGTGAGCTGCCCTTCTACCGGCGCGCGCACCGTCAGATCTTCTGATTTTTTGCGCATGATGCCCAGCGCCACCTGTGTGCGGCTGATGGATTCCTGCATTTGCCGAATTTGCTGGGCAAAGGTGATGGAATCCTGGCGCAACTGCTGCTCGGTGAGTTTCTTGCGGCGAACCTGATAGTCGTGGTTGTTTTTGGAAGAAAGATAATCCTGCTCAGAAATGACTTTTTGTGCAAATAATTCTTTGTTCAGATCATAAATCCGTTTGGCTTCGGCGAGCGCATTGTCCACATCTGCTAATTGGTTTTGCAAACGAATGGTGTTTTGTTCCGCCAGATTTCGGGTGTTTTGCATATTGGTAATAAGGTCATACACGGCGGTTTCACGATTGACCAAGTCCAGTTCAAGGTCAGTATTTGATAGTCGAATGATCGGATCGTTTTGTTTCATCATAGCACCATCTTCCACATATTTTTCCTCCACTCTGCCACCTTCAAGGGCATCGAGATAAATGGTGGTAATGGGCATCACAATACCGTTCACCGGAATAAATTCTCTGAATACACCGCGTTTTACTTCGCTAATGGTAATGCGTTCTGCCTGCACATTCAGGCGGGATTTGCCATTAGTCCTGATATAGCTCGCGGCAATCAGTGCAACCAGTGCTAAACCTCCTCCTATCATCAAGATTCGACGGGCTGTCCAAAATTTCTTTTCGATCTTTCTATCCACAACGGTACATTTTATTTTTACAATGTTCGATCTGAATTTTCTATCGAAAAGAGTATGCCAAAAATATATAAAACTGAAAACCAGTACTTTAAATCAGGAGAATATTTTGAAGTGTGCGATTTTGACACACTTGGTGTACGAAGCCGTGACAGATCAGACACTGGATAAGGAAAACTGTGCCACACTCAAAAGTGCAGCACAGCTTGTAAGTTTAAGGCTTTTTATTCATCAGCATTCGGTCAAAAAAATCGGCTGTTGCTTTATAAGCCGCGAGCCAATTTTTGTGCAACAGAAAACCATGCACTTCGTCCGGGAAAATGAGTTGTTCAAAATAAACGCCCTGCCGGCGCAGGGACTCGGCAATATCAACCGTTTCGCTGAAAGGCACATTCCGGTCGTCGTCTCCATGAATGAGCAAAACCGGCGAACGCCATCCATTCAAATAAGCCATCGGCGAGGATTCAAAAGCGCGGCGCGCCACCTGCTCCATTTTTTCAGGATTATAGCCTGGCGCAAAGTTGCGAATGACCACATTCCAGTCGTGTACGCCATGTAAATCTACGCCTGCGGCAAACAAATCCGAAGCTTTCGCCAAACCCAACGCCGTGAGATAACCACCATAGGAACCGCCCCACAAGCCAATCTTCGCGGCGTCCACATCGCTGCGGCTACGCAGATATAAGCCTGCCCCCAGCACATCGTTGAACTCACTCGCACCATTGGCGCCATAATTCAATGCTTCCCGGAATTCCATACCATAACCGATACCGCTGCGGTAATTCACCGCCATTACGATATAACCTTTGCTGGCAAGGTATTGATTCATTGCGTAAGCGTTATGATAATAACCACGATCGTGGAAACCCAGGTACATCTGCCGCCGCGAACCGCCATGGAAAAAGAGCAACGCCGGGCGCTTTTCGCCAGGCTTCATATTTTTAGGTTTGAATAACTGGCAATTGATTTTCATGCCATCTGCGGCAGAAATAACAACTTGCTCCGGTTCTACCAATTGCGCACTCGGAAAATCTTTGGGCAACGTTCCCGGCGCTAACGGGCGAATTTCCCCCTTACCATTCAAATACGCTGCAAACGCTGGTTGTGTCGCTGTGGAAGCCAAAAACGCCACTGTGCCATCCGCCGCTACCGTCGGAAGCCATTGAATGCTCTCACCCGCTGTTAATGCCTGCGGTTTACCGCCCGCAATGTCCACTTTCCAGATATGTTGCCGGTCAATATCATCCTGATTGGACGAGTATATCATGGATTTTTGATCGGGCGACATGGTTACATACTGCACTTCAAAATTGCCGGGCGTCAATAAACGTGCATTGCCGCCATTGGCAGCCACTGCATACAAATGCAACCAACCATCGCCTTCCCAGGGGAATACGATCTGATCATCAGCCCCCCAAAATAGTTGATTCTTGGCTGAGATATTCCAGAAATTGCTGCCTCGACCCGGCTTTGCCCGCCAGATTTCTTTGGTTTGGTTGTTCGTAAAATCATGCACCATGATTGCCCAGGGCAAACCTTCCCGTTTTTCAATAAAAGGCAGGTTTTGCTTTTGATTCGGAATACGCAGAAAGGCAATCCGTTTGCCATCAGGCGACCATAAGGGGCTGCCATCACGGTCAACGCTTGGATTTAGGTATTGAATTTCTTTTTTAGCAATATCATAAATTCCCAGAAAAACATGATCCCCGCGACCACTCGTAAAAGCGAGTTGGCTGCCGTCGGGCGACCAGCGCAGATTTCCCGCACTGCCGCGAATAGAAAAAAACGGCTCTGCCCCGGCTTCGCCATCGGTTCCGGCAATCCATACCTGCCCTTTTTTGATAAAAGCCAATTGTTTGCCGTTGGGCGAGAAGGTCGGCGAAGTGCCTTCGCTTAATAATTTTGGCATCTCTCCGGCAAATGGAATCAAGTAAATTTCCTGCTTCGCCCCATCGGGGTCGCTCGTCGGATTGGGAATTTCGCCCTGCCGATTCGTGCTGCCACCGCGCACGTAAGCAATCGTATTTCCATCCGGTGAGAATTCAATCGCAGCAATTTCCTGTCCGTTGTCTTCCTCGTATGTCGTCAATTGTTTCCCGCTGAAATTCGGACCTTCAGCTACCCAGACATTGCGCCTGCCCTCGCGATTTTGCGCCCAGGCAAAGCGAGCTCCTTGCGGTGCCGCCACTAAATGTTCGGGAAATGGGCTGCTCATAACCTGTTCTATCGTGAAAGATTGTGCAAAAATTAAGCTTTGCAGGAGTAATGTGCAACTCAGAATTAAATAGCGTTTTTTCATGTTTTAGGTGTTTAGAAATATTTAGAAAGTGAAGAGGGTTTAGGAAGTTCAGTATAATGAAATGATGTGTGAAAGTAAACCTGCTAAACCGCTTCAATTCTTTTTAAATCTTCCATTTAAATGACTGATTATCAATTGCTCGCGAAATCGCTAAAATCCCATCCAGGTGGTCATACTCATGCTGCATCAGCTCGGAGAAGCTGTCTTTCAGTTCCCAGACGTGTTCATTCCATTGCAGGTCTCGAAATTTCATTCTGCAATAGCGGTGTCGTTTGAGCCGCACCAGCAAGTTCGGGAAGCTCATGCAATCGTCCCAGAGTTCCATCATTTCTTCGCTGCAATCAAACAGTTCAGGATTAATGATTGCCACTGGCTGGTCAATATTCAGCACGATGAGCCGTTTCATTACGCCCACTTGCGGCGCAGCGATCGCACGACCAGCGCTGTACTTTGCCCGAAATTCCAGAATAACATTTGCCATACCATCTACAATCGGTTTTAAATCAGCAAGTTCGGATGGTTCCACCGGTGTGCATTTTTCATACAGGCGCGGGTCGCCGAGCAGGAGAATGTCTTTTAGATGCATTTGGATCGCTATTTTCCCCAAATGTACTTTTTTGTTTTGAGTTAGACAATTTTAGTGATTTTTCAAAAAACGAAACAGTTATTACAACAAGTGCCAAGTTATTTCACAACAGCATCATAATTTCTCATTTTATAAATAAAAGCCATAACTGGGTAATAAAAAAACAAACTGCCAAGCCAATAATAATGGGCAAAAACGTGGAAATCAGCGTCCATTTCACGCTTTGAGTTTCTTTGTAAATTGTATAAATAGTTGTTGAACAAGGATTATGAAGCAAACTAAATAACATGAGGTTGATGGCGGTGAGCAAGGTCCAGCCGCCAGCCTTTAAAATATTTTCCGTATCAGCAATCGAATCCAATTCAAACATGACGCCTGCGCCTGCGCCTACCCCGGTTAAACCGGCGCTAATAACGGTCAGCATTAAGATCGTAGGAATAACAATTTCATTGGCAGGTATGGCAATAATGTAAGCCAACAGAATCACGCCATTGAGTCCAAAAAGCAAAGCAAAGGGCTGTACCCAGTTAATAAAATGCTCGGCAAGGCTCAGATCACCGATCTGGATATTGGCTACCAGCCAAATCACGATTCCTGCCGGAACTGCAAAAACAATAGCCCGCCACAATACAAAAATAGTCCTGTCAATGAGGGATGAGTAGAGCGTCTGCCAGATACGGGGCGGACGGTACGGCGGAAGTTCGAGGCTAAAAGCAGAGACTTCTCCGCGCAAAATAGTTTTGCTCAAAACCCAGGAAACGATAAGGCTAAACACCATTCCCAATACTGCAATTCCCACAACTGCTCCGGCGGAGATCAGTCCTGCCCAATGCGCTGGTGCGGCTCCGCCAATAAAAATGGTAGCAATGAGAATTTGGGTGGGCCAGCGCCCATTGCAAAGGGAAAAATTATTGGTGATAATCGCGATCAAACGCTCGCGGGGGCTGTCAATCACTCTGGTGGCAATAACACCAGCAGCGTTACACCCAAACCCCATGCTCATCGTCAGCGCTTGCTTGCCATGCGCTCCCGCTTTCCTGAAAAGGCTGTCCATATTGAAGGCGACACGAGGTAAATAACCTAAGTCTTCCAACAAAGTGAAAAGCGGAAAAAAAATAGCCATCGGTGGCAGCATCACCGACACCACCCAGGCCATGGAAAGGTATGCGCCATCAAGTAAAACGCCCTCCAGCCACCAGGGCAAACCAACGGAACCCGCCACTCCCTTTAGAAAAGGGTGAATGATATCCAACAAGAGCACTGCCAACAAACCAGAAGGATAATTCGCTCCGGCTACGGTGATCCAAAAAACAAGCGCCAAAAGTAGAAACATGATAGGGAAACCCCAGAGGCGGCTGGTCAGAATTTTGTCGAGCTTTTTGTCAAAGTTGGCTGCAGATGGCTCTCCTTGGATTCGAACTGCTTTTTTCGCAATTTTGGAGGCGTCTTCATAAATAGTCTCAATAACCGTATCATGGAAATCAACTCCCAGATCCCAGCGCAATTGATTGGCAAGGGATAAAATGTCGTCCTTTTCGGTAGAATTGTTTTTTTTCATAATTTCCTGTTATTGAACGGGAATCATTTCTTGGCTTAGAGAGCCAAGTTTTCCGGTGCGCACTGCTTCCGTGACGCTTTGGTCTCCTTCCAGTAATCGCAATGCAACCCATTGCAGGTTGGGAAATCCCGGAAACTGTTCTGCCAGCTTTTCGGTCAAAACCGTCACTGCATGATTGAGCTTTGCCGACCGGCTTTTGATGCGATGGGGTTTGCACACATATTTTCCAGTAGCTACTTCTTCGATAGCCATTATCAATTGATCAATGCCCATTTTCTGACGGGCAGCGGTCGGAACAACTGGAATGCCCAGTTCCCGAGACAAAGTCCGCTCGTCAATTTCGATCTGGTTTCTTTTTGCTTCATCCATCAGGTTCAGACAGAGAACCGCGCGGTCTGTAATCTCCAAAATCTGAAGTACCAGATTCAGGTTGCGCTCCAAGCGGGTGGCATCTGCCACAATAATGGTTACATCCGGGCGCCCAAACAGGATAAAATCACGTGCAACTTCTTCTTCGGCGCTGGTGGAAAGCAGTGAATAAGTACCCGGCAGATCTACTAATTTATAACGTTTATCATGATACGAAAAGCCTCCTTCGGCACGGGTTACCGTCTTCCCGGGCCAGTTGCCGGTGTGCTGGCGCAAACCTGTAAGGCTATTAAAAACTGTACTTTTTCCGGTATTGGGATTGCCGGCGAGCGCCACAACATAATCCACCCGATCCATAGCAATTCCTAGCCGTACCAGGTTTGCTGCATGATGCACGGGGCAGTTTTCGCAATTATGCTGGTTTTTCATGAATCGTTTCTAATCGTTTAATAAAAATATGCTTAGCCTGATCGTTTCGAATCGCAATCGTAGCCCCCAAAATTTGATACGCCACCGGGTCGCCAGAAGCGCTTATCAATTCAGCAGTCACGACCGTACCCGGCACGATGCCCAAATCCATCAGTCGCCTTCTTTGCTGCCCCCGGCAATTAGGTGAAATGCCAATTATTTCTGCTTGTTCGCCTATTTTCAACGAAGAAAGCAATTCGTATTTTTCTTGTGAAAATGGCTCTTCCGAAAGCACTTCGACTGTAATATTAGATGCAAAAAGCGTCGTCAATACACATTCCTCACCATCTGCGGCAAATTTTATTTTTCCATCACCTATATTCAGAATATAAACAATCATTCCGGGATAAAGGTCTAATGCCACCAGTTGCGCATAGATAGCAGGCGGTTCATCTTCAATATGCAAAATTCTGGCGATATCGCCTTCGCGCAGCGTGCTGAGAGGTTGCCCCTTGGGAGAAGGCATTTCCCCCCTGGAAGAAGGAATCGGGTCACCGTGTGGATCAAACACGGGGTTGCCCATTCGCGCCGCCAGTCGGTCGGCTACTTCCAGCGTCATACGATGCTCTTTTAAATCAGCTGCTCCGTGCCATTCCAATTGATTAAACCCAGTTTCATCCGCCAGATATTTTTCCCAGATGCGGTGCACGCGAACAATCCGAAGAGCGTACGAACGCCCTACATCTGTGAGTTTGATATGGTCGTCCGGCATTTCAATCAAGCCCATCGATTGCAGCCGATCGAGTAATCTGGCAGCCGTGTCGCTGGAAACATGCAGATTGCCAGCTATACTGTGCACGTTACACGCCAGGCTTTTGTATTCACAATCGAAAAGAAACTTTAATGCATCTTCGAGTAAAACACGCTTTGTATTGAGCCGTACCTTCATCCATCTTGAGAGCAGCCCTTTGTGCGGCAAAAACATCCATACCAGGATCATTATTATGGCAATACCGATGAACAGGGCGATCCCAGGCGGTACGACGAGCAGCATAGCATTTAAGCAGTTAATCATTGATAATTTGCCATTCACAAGTTTATAAAAAATTAAAAATCAAAAGGCTTACAT
>CAZQTF010000148.1:0-9800 GCA_964596135.1 uncultured Saprospiraceae bacterium
AAAAGCACATAGCCGAAAATAAGCAAATCTTTATGTTTCAATCACATATTTATGCGATCCGAATGTCGTTTTTTTTCAATACAGATGTAGCTACATGGATTAATTTTGCAGAATCAAACAAAATCATCCGAATATGAAAACGAAATTGCTATTGACAATTGCGGCATGCGCCAATGTCATGCTGATTTTCTTCGCCTGCCAGGAGCAGCCCAAAGAACCAGTTGCCAGCGAGAAACCGACGAAAGAAGAATTGGTCAAACGCGGGGAATATTTAGTTAATACAATGGGTTGCGATGACTGCCATTCGCCCAAAATCTTTACCGCGCAGGGTCCAGTACCCGATCCGGAGCGCCGTTTCTCTGGCCATCCGGCAGACGCGCCATTAGCAAAAGTGGATACCAGCATGCTCAAAGACTGGTCGTTTTTTACACCCGATCTGACAGCAGCTGTGGGTCCTTGGGGTGCTTCTTTCAGCGCCAACCTCACTTCTGATGCGACTGGCATCGGCAACTGGACGCTGAATCAATTCAAAAAAGCATTGCGGGAAGGCAAATACAAAGGCATGGGCGGCAGTCGAATGCTACTGCCGCCCATGCCCTGGCCTAACTATGGAAAACTAAGCGACGAAGATATCGAAGCCGTTTTTACCTTTCTGCAATCCACCAAGCCGGTACACAATATCGTACCTGCACCGAAGTCTGTCGCTGAATTACAGTAATAGGTCTCAAAAAATAGATAAATTAGTTCGGAAGGTCGTACCTTTCCGAACTAATTTGATTGAATAACCTGATACCCAGCTAACAACATGCAACTCACCTATCGCGAATATCCGGCTTCGATGACCCTTCGACCTTACGTGGATCGTTACTGGACACACGAATCAGATGGTGATTCCCAGGCGTATTCGCCACTGCAGCGATGTTTGCCCAAAGGAATGTCGGAGTGGCTATTTCAGGTAGGTTCTATACATCTGTCAGGCGTTGTCAATGTCGAATGGAAAGCTTTTCCCCAAACGTATCTGGTAGGCGTGACCAACGAACCGGTATTTTGGCGGATGCCGGGTAGCAGCACGATCTTCGGGGTTCAATTGAAGCCAGAATGCCTGATCCAGCTATTTCATCTTCAACTGGCAGATTTCGTAAATCAATATGTTTTACCCGAAAATTTCCTGGGAAATCAAGCGAAAATGCTGACTGAACAAATCTGCAACGTGCCGTCCACCAAAGAACGGATTGCCATTGTAGAGAATTTTTTATTGGCGAAACTTGCAAAAAGCAAATTTCAATCTAACTACTTCTCTGAAGCCATGAAGCAAATCCGCGGTTCGGGAGGATTGATTTCGATCGAAACGCTGAGTAAAAATCTGTTTGTTTGCGAACGACAATTACAACGAGTCTTTAAATTGAATCTGGGCATTAGCCCCAAAACTTACCAACGGATCATTCGTTTTAATAATATTTACAACGAGATGTTACACGGCAGGCAAGCAAGCTGGGCAGAATTGGCACAGGCGTATGCCTATGCCGATCAGGCGCATTTTATCCGGGATTTCAAACACTTTACTGGCGCTACGCCCAACGCAGTGCTGACTGAAATCATAGATTCCACGCTTGCTCCACACTCTTGAAAGTTTTATCGGCGACTATTCTGTCCCGATCATCGCGGATCACAGTCGCGCAGGCGGTTTGCGGATCATGTTCAAATGATAACAGGTGTCCCCGATCCACGGCATCGGTCAGAATCCGTTCTTTTTCCTCAAGGGTAATCAATGGACGTACATCATAACTCATCACATACGGCATTCCCAAATGAAACGAGGATGGGATCACATCGGCGCAATAGATCAGCATTTTGCCGCCCGATTTCAATATCGGCACCATCATCGCCTCTGTATGCCCGTACACAAAGCGCACGTGGAAGTCTGGCAACCACATCAGATCATTTTTTTGTATATCTATAAAGCGAACTACGCCAGCCTTTTGCAACGGCACGAAATTTTCTTTTAAAAACGAAGCTTTTTCCCGTTCGTTGGGTTCCATTGCCCAGCGCCAGTGCACTTCATTGCTCCAGTAAGTTGCATTCGGAAAAGTAGGTACCAAATGCCCGGTAGCATCATATTGCACGGCTCCGCCTACGTGGTCAAAATGCAGATGCGTTAGAAAAACATCGGTGATATCTTCAGGTTGGAAGCCTTTGTTCGCCAATGATGAAAGCAAGGATTGCTCGCCATGCGGTTCAAAGTGCGCGCGGAATTTTGCATCCTGCTTGTCGCCAATGCCGGTATCAATCAAAATCTTGCGATCGCCAATTTCCACCAGCAGGCAACGCATCGCCCAGGTACAAAGGTTGTTCTCATCGGGCCGATTGAGTTTTTGCCACAAGCGTTTGGGTACGATACCAAACATGGCTCCGCCGTCGAGTTTGAAAAAACCAGTTTCAATGGTAGTTATTTTCATGATGATATGATGCGCCGATTTATCAATATAGCAATTTAATTAAATAAACATTCTTTAAACCTAATAAAAACAAACGAAGCTAAATGCATTTTCGCAAATTAGTCCAGGATATGTTTAAAATTTGAAAGCTTTAAAGAAATTATTTGCTGTTATGAAGACATTTTTTCTCAAAACAGGGCATTGCATGATGGACGATTGGAAAATAATAATCAAATTTTAATGCGGTTTTTTTCATCATTCCAGTATTCCATCATTTCATCTTTCCGATGACTGAAGATTTAATCATTAAAAATCAAATACTTAAGCCTTTTTTAAACATATTCTAAAATCCAATTTTTGGTTTGCTGGTCATATCCTTTCTCAAGGCAGCCATTCGAATTGCCGTCACTGCTGCTTCCACGCCTTTGTTGCCATATTTACCACCGGAGCGTTCGAGCGCCTGCTGCTCATCATTGGGAGTTAGTACGCCAAAAATAAACGGCTGCCCGGAGGCAATGCTCAGATTGGTCAAGCCGATAGCCACTGCGTTGTTGATATATTCATTGTGGCTGGTTTCACCTTTGATCACACAGCCCAGGCAAATCACTGCGTCGAGTTTGTACCGGGCAGCCAATAGCCTGGCACCGGTCGGCAGTTCAAATGAACCTGGCACCTGAACGGTGTGAATATTCTCAGGTTTTGCGCCGTGCTTGAGTAAAGTATCGTGGCAACCCACGTACAAAGCATGGGTAATGTGCGCATTCCACTCTGCTACCACAATGCCAAAACTCATTTCGTGCGCTGTGGGGATAGTAGATTCATCATAGGAAGACAGTTTTTTTAAAGCGCTTGCCATTTTATCGGATATTATTATTGGATATTAAATATTGATTATCAAAGAAAAAGGTAAGATGAGTACCCCTCACCTTACCTTTTTTCGCTACGATCTATTCATAGACTTATCCTTTCGGAGTCGTCCGTACAATGTACTTATCAATGTCCCGGGCATCGGGCGAGTTGGGATATTCATTTTTGATGCGCTCGTAGGCTTTCAGTGCTTCTTCGGGATTACCGTTCTTCTCGTGCAGCATGGCTACTTTCTTCAAATAGTAGGGAGTCAACAATTCATTGTTGCCTGCTTTTACTGCTTTTTCATAATACTTCATCGCCTGGTCGAGGTCATTCAGTTCACTATAAGCATCGCCCAGAGCACCATTTTTCATGATAGGCATCAATTCACCTTTTGCATTAAAGTCTTTCAGGTAATCAACTGCAGCTTCGTACTGCCCCAAACGCAGATAGGAGACACCCGCGTAGTAAAGCGCCAGATTGGCTGCAGGTGTACCTTTGTAGTTGTCAATAATATCCAGGAAACCAGAGTAGCCTCCGCCGGGATTGGTCAATGCCAGTGTAAATGAATCGCGCTCAAACTGCACCTGCGCCTGAAACATCTGTTCTACTGCCTCTTGTTGCTTCGGTTTTTTATAAAACTGATTGTAAGCGAACAACCCGACAACGACCAACACCAATGCACCGATACCGCCGAGGATAAAATTGCGGTATTTTTCAAAAAAATCCTGCGCACCTTCGCGCACTTCTACTACGTCAATCAGGATTTCGTCTTTTTCCGCCTGTTTTCTTTTTGCCATCTTTCACGTTTCTTTTTGGATGTCGGATACCGGATGCGAGCTGCCAGGTATGCACTGGCTTTTCTGATTCGGTGTCCTTAAGAAGGTTTTTAAAAAGCCACGCAAAGATAAAGAATGTTTTGTTTTCAGAACTTTTTTATCCAAAAAAAAGCGGCAGAGAGCATTTTTCAAGCCATCTCTACCGCCTTTTTTTATCCAAGAAAGGTATCAGTCTTTGATAAATGGATAATCTGTTTGTACATAATTGTCGGTGTATAATTCCGACGGGTCAGGATATGGCGATTCTTCAGCAAATTTCACCGCCTCTTCGATCTCTTCCTTGATCATGTCCTTGATCGCTTGAATCTCGCTTTCCGAAGCAATGCTGCCGGTGAGCAGCTTATCTTCGAGCATTTTGATGGGGTCTTTCCCTTTGTACACTTCTACTTCTTCTTTGCTGCGGTACTTTGCCGGGTCAGAAACGGAGTGCCCTTTGTAACGATACGTCCTCAATTCGAGGAAATACGGACCGCTGCCGGCGCGAATATATTCGGCGGCTCTGGATACCGCTTCATACACCGATTCAGGATTCATGCCATCTACCGGTTCGCTCGGCATGTCAAAAGCCTGCCCGATTTTATACAGTTCCTGCACGTTGCTGGTACGCGCTACGGAAGTGCCCATCGCGTAGCCATTGTTTTCCACGACAAACAAAACGGGGAGCTTCCAGGTCATCGCCATGTTGAAAGATTCGTATAAAGCGCCCTGACGAGCAGCGCCGTCGCCAAACATGGTCACGCAGAGATTGTCGGTGCCCTTGTATTTTTCAGCAAAAGCGATGCCTGCGCCAATTGGAATCTGCGCCCCCACGATACCATTGCCACCAAAATATTTATTTTCTGCATAGAAAAAGTGCATCGAGCCGCCTTTACCTTTCACCACGCCGGTCGCTTTACCGTACAATTCTGCCATCGCCGCTTTGGTCGAAACGCCACGTCCAATGGCGGTGCCGTGCTGGCGATAAGCCGTGACAATTGCATCTCCCGGTTTCAATGCTGCTTCCATACCCGCTGTGATGGCTTCCTGACCGATATACACATGAAGAAAACCGCGAATCTTTTGCTGACCATACAACAAAAGGGCTTTTTCTTCAAAGCGCCGAATGCGCAACATCAGCTCGTACCAATGGAGATATTGCTCTTTGCTGAAATTAGAAGTATTTCCTTTGGTGTTTTTTTTCTTTTTTTCTGCAACCATATTTTTAATCGTTCTTTACCTGATTTTGCGAAAATTCGCCGATTTTAGTAGCTTCGCCGCCACAAGATACTGCAAAAAAAGCGTTGCCGAAAACGATTTTAACAAAATTTAGCGCGTATTTCACTTATGGAACAACCCTTGGCCAAGGTTGTTTGCAAACGAATGCAAAGAAAGGATTTTTTTCGCATTGAAAAGCCGCACCATTTGATATATTTGCCGAATGTTTTGAAGAAGTTGGGCAAAACAACTCGCGTCCATACAACCTTGTCCATATTCCAATATTTCGACGCTGCGGCGTCTTCCCCAAAATCGAACAACACTGAAATAATATTATCATCATGAAAATAACTCGTGTAAAATGCTGGCAGGCAAATCTGCAACTTACCAAGCCCTACACTATTGCCGTGCATACGATTGATTCGGCAGAAAACCTTTTTGTGTACATAGAGCTTGACAACGGTATTTATGGCGTTGGCTGCGGCGCTCCCACCGAATTTGTCACCGGTGAAACAATGGATACGGCCATGGAAGCGCTGGAAGGGCATGCCCAGGAACTGCTGGTGGGACGTAATATTGAAGATTTTCGCGATATTATCCGCTCCGGCGAAGAACTTATGCCCGAAACGCCTGCCGCCCGCGCCGCCATTGACATTGCTCTACACGATGCTTTTGGCAAACTCGCCGGCAAGCCACTGGTAGAATTACTTGGCAAAAAACATGAAGGTTTCCCCACTTCGATCACTATTGGCATCAAATCACTCGAGGAATCCATCGAAGAGGCAAAGGAAAATGTGGCAAGAGGATTCAAAGTGATCAAGCTGAAAACCGGACTGGAAGTAGAAAAAGATATCGAAATTTTCAGCAAAATGCGCACTGCGGTTGGCAAAGACATCAAAATTCGAGTAGATGCCAACCAAGGCTACGATGCTGCTGCGCTAGAGCGATTTGTCAAAGGTACGCAGGGACTGGATGTAGAATTCATCGAACAACCTCTCCCACCAGGGCACCTCGAAGAAATGCTTCAGGTTTCACCCGATATCCGAAAAATGTGTGCCGCCGATGAAGATCTGCACGACTGGCGCGATGCAGTAGCTCTGACGACCAATGCCAAGTATTATGGCGTTTTTAATATCAAACTGATGAAATGCGGCGGCGTTTACGGCGGTCTGCAGATCGCAGAAATCGCCCAAAGCAATGGCATTGACCTCATGTGGGGCTGCATGGATGAAAGTACGGTGAGTATTACTGCAGCATTGCACGCAGCGCTCGCCAGCCCGGCTACCCGCTACCTTGATCTGGATGGCAGCTTCGATATTGCCGTAGATCTGGCGACCGGCGGCTTCATTCTGAAAGATGGCTGGCTCTATACAAATGACAAACCAGGGCTGGGCGTAGAATTGATGGAACGTCCTTTTTAAACTTGATATATTTGGAATTTTTTCATTCCAACACCCAAGATTTCTAATTGACATGTACAAGGAAAAAGCAATCGTACTGACCCACGGGCTGCTCGATACCCCTTTAGCAAAGACAGCCCATGGACTACTGCGCGGCACCGACCGTTTTGAAATACTTGCCATCATTGACTACAAACATCCAGGCAAAGACGCCGGCGAAGTAATGGACGGTCGTGGCCGGAATGTGCCGGTTTTTGCATCGGTAGAAGATTATTTTTTGCACAAAAACGAGCAACCGCTTTGGTGCGTTATTGGTGTGGCGTTGCCTGGCGGCAAGCTGCCCGACGATTTTCGCGGTGAACTCAAACACGCCATCGCGCACAAGCTTTCCATCGTTTGCGGCCTGCACACCTTCCTGAGCGAAGACCCCGAATTCAGCCGACTGGCGGAAGAAGAAGGCGTACGACTACTTGATGTACGCAAGCCCAAACCCCGCCACGAGCTTCATTTCTGGAGCGGGGATATTTTCTCCATCAAAACACCGGTCATTGCTGTTCTGGGCACCGATTGCGCCATTGGCAAACGCACCACCTGCCGGTTTATCATGGAAATGTGCCAGCGACATGATATTTATGCCGAAATGATTTACACCGGTCAAACCGGCTGGATGCAAGGCTATCATTACGGCTTTATTTTTGATTCTACTGTAAATGATTTTATCAGTGGCGAACTCGAGCACGCTGTCGTGCAATGCGCCCGCGAAGCCAAGCCAGATTTGATTCTGCTCGAGGGGCAATCGGCGCTGCGCAACCCCAGTGGTCCCGCCGGAGCGGAGTATTTGCTTTCGGCAAATGCCAAAGGCATTATTTTACATCATGCACCGGGGCGCCAGTTTTATGAAGGAGCCGAAGAACTTGGCTTGAAAATAGCTCCCATCGAGCATGAGATTGAGTTGATCAAAATGTATGGCTCGGAAGTCATTGCTATCACACTCAACAATGAAAATATGACCATCGAGCAGCTTCTCGCTTATCGGAACGATCTACAGCAAAGGCTTGGCATCCCGGTGGTGCTCCCCCTGGAGGAAGGCGTAGAAGGGCTTCTACCAGTGATACGGCGTTTTATCGCAGCATATAATGATTAGTAATGAATAATCATAATAAAAAAGCAACCCAATAATATATCGGATTGCCTTATGATTTGAATTCAAACCTTATGGGGAATATTTTAAAAAAAATGATACTGCGCCGGACAGAGAATAACCAGCACAGCTCAAAAAACTTTCACTAATCAAAAATTACTGCGTATAAACTTCAGCGGTTCGCTCAACTGATTAATACCAATAATCCTGATGTAATAAGTACCCGTGGGCAGATCGTCGGTTTCAATCGGGATTTTATTACTTCCCACCTGTACCTCATCAATCTTTTGCACTCGAATGGTTTGCCCCAGCGCATCGAGTAGCAGTAAGCGCACATTTTCCACAACCTCCGGGCTATTCAGTTCTACCATCAGCTCGGAAGTGTAATTAGGATTTGGATACAATTGAATATCAAATTGCTTTGACTCACAGGGCGCTTTGGCATACACCACCGGCGAATACTCATAACTCCCATCCAAATCCACCGCCTTGAGGCGAAAATAGGAGTCCTCGTATGCCGGGGGGATCTGGTACTTGTACACGCGCTTCTCGCTAGAGTTGGGCGACTGGGGCTTCTGCTGAGCGATGGCTTTGAAATCGCGACCGTCTTTACTGGCTTCGATTTGGTAATAGCCAAAGTTCTTTTCCGTTGCTGTCTCCCAGTAGAGGGAGACATCGCACTTGTTGGTACGGGCTTCGAATTTGAGCAGTTCAATGGGCAGCGTGACACTATTACCAGCAGCTAAAAGACGAACACCAGCATTTGTTGCATGCTGATTTCCCCAGTAACTTTCGCGGCTGGCACAGGATGCTATCGTCGTATTACGAACGATAAGTGTTTCCCCTGGATGCGTATTAGGATACCGCAAAGTAGCAATAACAGTAGGTGTTCCATCCGCATCTGGAGCAGGCGATCCACGCGTTATGGTAATATTAAAAGCAGGCTGTCCAACATAGCAACCTCCACCGGTTACGTTGGTTACTTGACCACCTGTTACACCGCTCAATGGATAGCTCACCGTAAATTCTGTATTAACAAAGGGCAAAGGTCCACTCTGGGTAAATCGAAAATTGATACCCGTCCAAGAACCATCCGGGTTAGTCGTATTAGGAGTATAGATAGCATCATCTGTTGTATAGCCTGCTCCCGCGCTTACTAAAATATCAATCTCATTGAAGCCCGGTATCACACTACTACGCTCTGTACCGAAAGTAAGATTGATCAATGCGGTCGTTTGTGCCTTTAGTGCAGACACACACCATCCGATTACTATTATAATGGTTAATAATGGTATTTTTTTCATGGTTTTTATAGTTACAATTTATTATTATTTAAAATAGTGGCGAAAATGGATTAATAAGTGCATTCGTATTGATTAAAATATTATCCAGTATATCATTAAAAGCATCCATATTTAAATCTCCCAAGCGATACTCATCAATGTATCCCAAAAAGCTTTCTGTGAATATACTGTTGATATCAAGTATGTCAATGATCTCATCCTGGTTGTAATCGCCTGCCCACATCGCCCACTTGCTGCCTACTTGTACCATAGAATTACCATTGCCATTATCCAATGCTTGAGCCAGAGCGGTGGTAAAATCAATCGTAGCAAGTGCACTTGGACCACTGAAAACCAGACTATTATTACTCATTATACTTAAGTGGCTGCGATGTCGCACGGCTACTTTGTAATCGCCAGCAATCATACCCAACACTAAGGTACTGTTGCCAGCGGTATCCACTACTGTTCCATCGGCAGTCACGTAGGCTGCGATTTCTTTCACAATCGTGGTAGGTGTAGCGCCGTCGCGGATTTCGATTTTTACCCAATCCACTACGTTTGGAATATCATTTGGATTGATATTGACTGGTGTGACATTTAGTCCATAAGGATCGGTGGTAGGTAGCAAATCTATTGATGATAATGCAGTATTCATT
>CAZQTF010000149.1:0-9782 GCA_964596135.1 uncultured Saprospiraceae bacterium
ATAATAAGACAAACATGATGCACTTATAATATTGCCGTTGCCTCGATCTCCACCAGCATGTCGGGATCTATCAATGCGCTCACTTCCACCATTGCGGTAACCGGTTTGATGTCGCGGAAAAATTCGCCGTGTGCGCGCCCTACCTCTTCCCAGCGGCTGATGTCGGTCACGTATATGCGCGTTCGCACGACGTTCTCCATGCCTGCGCCGGCTTCCTGGAGTACCCGCGCAATCTTTTGCAGGATGATTTTAGTTTGCAAATATGCATCCTCTTTCCCGATGAGTACGCCCTCTTCCACAGCGGTCGTGCCTGCAACTTCGATCACGTTGCCCACTTTCACCGCGCGGGCGTATCCCACGATGTCTTCCCATTTAGCTCCTGATGAATAATTTGTTCTTCCGGTGTTCATGTATTTGAGTTTTTATATAGGCTCAACTCCCTCTACACCTTATCCACCTTTTCAACGACTAAACAATAATAATCAAAAATTTGCCCCGGCTTAAGGCACACTTGTTTCAATATCTTACACCCTCGCTTTTCCAATTTATTGATGTAATCCTGCACATCATGCTGATGCGGATGCAGCACATCGCCCGGAATAACCCGGAACAAGGCTTTTAAAAATGAATATTTATGTACATCAATAGACAATATTAATTGCCCGTGCGTTGGCGTTAGCGCTACAATTTTATCCAAACATACCTCCAGGTCTGCCACATGGTTGATCGCGTTCAGGCAAAAAACTTTATCATAAGCCTTTGCGGCAGTGAAATTTTCTAAAGACTGGTTGTAAAATTGTACATAAGGATAATCATTTTTATCAAAATGAAGCAGTTGTAAATCATAAAGATCCACCAGAGGATCTACCGCATCTACCGAACATTCATTCAATATCATAAAAATACCCGCCGGGCCACAGCCGGCATCAAGTATTTTTTCATCCGGGCGCATTTCTACCTGTAAAGTTTTTAAAAACCGCACCCAGTAAGCCTTTTTTGCCGTGAGATAATCCGTCTTTTCTTTATTTTTTAAATAATTTCGCCACCAACGAATTTCCAGCGACTGCGCAATTTTCCAACGAAGTGTCATCAATTTTTTTCTAATTTTGAACGAGCTTTAAAAATAGATGTTTTTGGTGAAGTATATTTCAATGCCTTCATACCAAAAGAAATAAAAAATGGTTTTTGCAATCGGCACAAAGGTAAAATTGATTCATACAGGCGATCTGGCAGTGGTGACGCATTGGCTCGACGGCGGCATGATTCAGGTGCGCGTGATCGGCGATGATATGGAAATCCCGGTTTTCCCAGAGGATATTGTTCGCATAGAAGACGAAACGCCCAAAGTGAAAGCAAAAGTGGTGCAAGGTAAGCAGGAAAAGCTGCCTGAAACGCCGAAACAGCCGAAGGTGGAGCTGCAATATGCCATCCTGAGGAGTCAAGGTATTCAACTAGCGTTCGAGCCGATGTTTCGCCACGATGGCACGACCGAGAAGTACGCGATCTATCTCATCAACGACACCCGCTACGATGTGTTGTATGACTATGAATTTTCGCTGCAAAACGGCGTGTTGCGCACCGAAAATGGCAAGCTGCCGGCGGTTTCCACGCTGAAAGTAGGCGAATTGCAATACGATCAGCTCAACGATGCCCCGGTTTTCGATATTGAATGCAGGCTTATTACGACAGCAGGCGTCGGAGAGCCGCTACACAAAAACCTGAAAATCAAGCCCAAAAACTTTTTCACGAAAGTAAAAACCGCTCCACTGCTCAACCGCCAGGCGCATTTGTTCAAACTGTTTGAGCAACTGCAAAGCGAGGCGCCCAAAGTATCCAACGAGGAAGACCTGGAGACTTACACCAAACGAAAAGTGCAACCGACCGTACACTGGGTACAGGAAAAAGAAGAACGCCATGAAGTGGCGGAACTGGCAGAATTCAAGCCGGAAATTGACCTGCATATTGAAAAATTGGTAACCAACCCTGGCAAGCTCAACAACGCCGAAATTCTGAGCATTCAGATAAGCCATTTTGAAAAATACATCGAGCGGGCAACCCAAATGGGCGTAGATCGGGTATTTGTAATTCATGGGGTGGGCGCCGGCCGTCTGCGCAACACTATTGCCACCCGCCTCCTGCAAATGCCGGAGGTCAAAACTTTCAAAAATGAATACCACCCGCGCTACGGCTACGGCGCTACGGAAGTGATTTTTGTTTGATCCTGAATGTTGGATGTTAGATGAGGGATGAAATGCTTTCCGCAAAGTTGACCAATGAAGCGAAATGCCAGTCGGTATGCGGGGGCGAACATTCCTCTTCCGAAATAAAAACCGTTTTCATCCCCGCGTTTTTGCCAAATTCAATATCTGCAGGCGTATCGCCAACCATGATCGCCCGGGAGAAATCAATTTCCGGGAAATCTTCTTTCGCCTGCAACGCCATACCTATGCGCGGTTTTCGACAATTGCAATGGTCGGTGCGCAAATGCGGGCAGAAATATATTTTATCAATTCGACCGCCCGCTCGATTAATCTCGACAATCATTTGATTGTGAATGTGTTGTAAATTAGTTTCACTCATCAATCCTTTGCCGATCCCTTGCTGGTTGGTCACAATAAAAATTTTGCCAAAAACTTTTGCCAACGCAGCAATTGCTGCCGGCACGCGGGGTTCAAACTGAAATTCCGACCAGTTTTTCACATAGTCATCCACCAATCGGCGATTGATCACGCCGTCGCGGTCGAGGAAAAGCGTCCAGGTTTTATCAATGCTTGACACGTACTATTGCCCTGTATTTTTATCTGTAAAAATTTGTTTTTCAATTAATTCGCACATCAAATGCCCCAGCATCATGTGGCACTCCTGAATACGCGGCGTGTCGTGTGAGGGAATATTGATCAAAAAATCGCATTGATCGCGCATGCGCCCCCCGCTTTCGCCGGTCATGCCTACCACGGTCATACTCAATTTCTTTGCATCTTCGATGGCTCTGAGTATGTTCGGCGAATTCCCGGAAGTGGACATTGCAAACAGCACATCGCCCGCGCGCCCGGCAGCCCGGATCATGCGGGCATACACCTCTTCGTAGCTGTAATCATTCGCTACGGCTGTCACAAAACTGGTGTTGACGTGCAGCGCTTCCGCAAATAAAGGTTCCCGATCAAAGTAAAAGCGCCCCGACAACTCCGCCGCCAGATGCTGGGCATCAGCGGCGCTTCCGCCATTACCACAAAACAAAACCTTCCCGCCGCAACGAAAGGTTGCCACACAGACGTTTACCACTTCCTGAACCTTCGTCAGCAAAAGCTCATCGGCGAGTACCGCCTGCTTCACCGCAATGCTCTGGGTAATCATTTCTTGGATGCGAGGATTCATATTGTGCAATATGAGTTCGATAAATTGAAAATAATTGGAACCATTAAAATCAATCAAAAAATTGGGTAATGATTCAAACCAGTTGAGATCTTGTAAAGATTTCGGAAATCTTACCCACCAAAAATGGGTTGCTAATTAATAAATATCCAAAACAATATCCCGATATCTACTTCATGAAATAAAAAAACAAAAACGCCACCAGCGCGACCAGCGCCAGTTCCATCATGTTGCCCAGCGCCCGGTTTTTGATGCGCAGACGTATTGTGGCGATGCTGGCGGCAAGCAGACCAAGCCCTGCGAAAAACACCATACCCCTGAAATTATATTTTTCAATGGTAATGTTTTCGGAAAATTGAGCGATTATACGCAATAACAATTCCCGCACGATCGGACCAGCGACGGCGATGAGGCACCCTGCGAGCAATAGCTTCCAGCCGGCAATTTTCGCCCGAATGTGATGAATGCTGCGAATGGTGCTGGTGATAACGAGCCAGATATATAATAACTCTATTCCGACCTGTGCTGATTTGGCTAATTTTGATGCTCCCAGTAGCCCCGGTAAAAACATATAAAATAACACCAGCCCCCCCCCAAGTAATACTGCTGCCATGGCCGATGCCCGCAACATCACGTCATTGTCCACGTGTTGATGTGCTTCCGCCGACAGGCGCGTTCTTTTTGCCATTTTTAAAGCTTTTTGTAAAGATTTTTAATTCCTTCCACCATCATCTGCCATTGAAATTGCTGTTTTCCCAATCGCAAACCTTCCGCAAACTGTTTCGCCCGATCTTGCGTAAAAAAATCAACAATGGCATCGGCAATCGCCACAGCATTAACTTCCACAACGTAGCCGGCACGACCATCTGCCACGATTTCGGGTAACCCGCCGACACGAGTCACAATCATCGGTTTTTTAAAATGATAGGCAATCTGCGATATACCGCTTTGCGTTGCCGAGCGATAGGGCTGCACAACCAGGTCTGCCGCTCCAAAATAATATTTTACCCGTTCGTTGGGGATAAAATCGGTATGTAAAATGACCTGATTTTTTAATTTAAGATTTGCTATTTTATGATGATATTCATCGGGTTGATCATAAAATTCGCCCGCCACAATCAGCTTCAGTCCCAGCGTTCGCACCCGCTCATCCGCCAATGCCTCTAAGAGCAAATCCAAACCTTTGTATTTTCGAATAAAACCAAAAAACAAAAGATGTTTATCGTTTTGCGAAAGCTTCAAATACGCTTTGGCGGCTTCCTGCTCAACCGGCTCGCCGTAATTGTCGTACACCGGATGCGGCGAATAGAGAACTGGTTTGTCGGTCGTAAACTGCCGTAAATCCTGCTCAACCGAGCGCGACATCACCACGAAAGCATCCACCGGTTTGATAAAATAGCCTGTAAAAAGGCGGTCGCCGGGTCGCTTTTCGTGAGGAATGATATTATCGGCAATAGCAATGACTTTCGTGTGCCGATTCTTTTTTGCAATGCGGGCAATCGTGCCTAAACAGGGTCCCATAAATGGCAGCCAGTAGCGAACAAGCAGCAAATCGGCATTTTCCTGCCGAAGCATATTGCCCACACGCCACCAGTTAAAGGGGTTGATCGAATTAACAACTGTTCTGATTTTCAAATCATTGGGAGCAGGGTCATCCGTGTACTGGGTTTTACCGGGAAATAAAAAGCGTGGATATTGCAACCGAAATGAGTAAATGGTCACATCGGCGCCATTTTTTTGTAATTCCTGCGCCAATCGCTCCGACAAGGCCGCGATGCCCCCCCGCAAAGGGTGCGCCGGAGAGAGCAGGATGACTCGTGTGAAAGTTGGTTGGTTCAAGATGCCAAAACATTATTTTGCAATATCACTGCCGGCTTCCTTCTCGATTAAATAGTGATTCCGGTCAGGTGCATTGCGGGTGATGAGTTCCGCCAAAAAACCGGTTACAAACAGCTGCGTCCCAGTGATGAGCGCCAGAATTCCCAGATAAAACAGGGGGCGATCCGTAATGCCGTATTCTTTGTACACCAGTTTGGCAATGCTCAGATATACCAAAATAAGAACGCCAATCAGGAAAAACAGCGCGCCCAGCATGCCGAACAAATGCATTGGTCGTTTTCCGAATTTGGAAATAAAAATCACCGTAAGCAAATCCAGGGGACCGCGAATAAAGCGTTCTACGCCAAACTTGGTGACGCCATACTTGCGCTCCTGATGCTGCACCACTTTTTCGCCGATTTTTTTGAAGCCCGCCCATTTCACCAAAACAGGAATGTAACGGTGCATATCGCCATACACCTCGATGCTTTTCACCACGCTATTTTTGTAAGCCTTCAGCCCGCAGTTGAAGTCATGCAACCGGATGCCAGTCATGCGTCGGGCGGTCCAGTTGAAAAACTTACTGGGCAGATTTTTGGTCAATACCGGGTCGTAGCGCTTCTTTTTCCAACCCGAAACCATATCAAAGCCATCTTCCCGAATCATGCGATACAATTCTGGCAGTTCATCCGGGCTGTCCTGCAGGTCGGCGTCCATTGTAAAAACCACTTCTCCCTGTGCTGCCTGAAAGCCTACGTTCAGTGCAGCAGACTTACCATAGTTCCGCCGGAATTTGATACCCCGCACCACAGGATTCCGTTGCATCACTTGCTCAATGACCTGCCAAGAGTTGTCCTTGCTGCCGTCATCTACCATAATGATTTCATAATGAAAACCATGCGTTTCCATTACCCGGCGAATCCAGGCTTCAAGCTCCGGCAGCGATTCTTCTTCGTTGTATAATGGTATGATGACTGAAATATCCATTTTCCTGTTGGCGTTGTGTTTGGAAAACGCCTCATAGCAATTTTAAGTATAAAAATAGAATAGCAGCGCATTACCTAATTGAAATGTGAGAAAAAAACTCACCGTTTCATCAACGCCGCCACGCCCAGCGATAAAACAAAACCGCCAACCAGGCTTTGCGCCAACGCCATAAGCGAATTGCGAACCGTCACACGAAAATCCTGTTTGGCAAATTCTTCGATCTGGTCTTTCAAATCGGATAATTGCAACTGCCCTGCCATTTTGCCCATTTGCTCCACCAGAATTTCTTTCTGCGTTTCCACCAATGATGGATCGAAGACATTATAAAGTAAATAATTAAAAATATAATAAATAACATTGGCGATCGCAAAGGAGAGAAAAGCTGTGCGCAGCGCATCCTTAAATGGAAAGGCAGGTTGTCGCTTGCTTTGATCGGCGCAGGCTTTTACCATACCACCCAAGTAAACAACAAGTACCCCCCAATTTACAATCGGATTAAAAAACAGCTCAATATTGGCAAAGTAAAAAAGCAGGAAATAAGCGACTACGCCTACTCCTGCTATCAGTCCGTATTTTATAGCTAAGGTATTCTGCATGGAAAGTTGTTTATGGCTAATGATCACTCACAAAGATAAGCAACAATTAGTCCCGTAGGATACCTTGGCTCAGGCAACAATTTTTACATCGCCGTATCTACCGGTGGCTTACGCTGCATGACAGCTGCCACGATCAAGCTGATGATCAGTCCGCCGATCAAAGATCCGATCGCCCCAAAAATGGAGAGCATGGCAGGATTCATCATCCAACTGGAGAATTGCATCGCCTGGTCAATTTGTTCTTCGCTCAGCCCTCTTTCTATCATTTGATCGCGTGATGCTTCCATCATGGTTTCAATGGCACCCGCTTCGATGAAAGAGAAGTTGACATACGTCCAAACCAGTGTGATTACCGCCATAATCAGCGTAGCCCACAAACCTACCATAAAGCCCTGACCGAAGGTCATGTAGCCGCCCAGGTCGGTGCGGTGTTTCTTCATACCCATGACAAGAGCTCCGATGACGATCGCGTAATTCAAAAGAGAAATAATCCAGTTTCCAGCACTGTTTTGCTGGGTGTAGTCAATCAAGCCGGCAGTAGATGCCACCAAGCCCAGTGCGATGGAAATCAACGCAGCAATGAAGCCGTAGCGAATACCGGTTGGCCGTGAAGAAACAGAGTTCATTTCCAAGGTGCTCATACAATTTTGGTTTAAAGTCGGTTAAAAAATGGGATCATTCTTTCGATTTGGTTTGAAGATCGGGAAAAGATACTGTGATCCGTAACTACTAACCAATAATCCTGCCCTAAAATGCGAAGAAATCTTATCAATACCAAGCTTTTTTCTATGGACGCCGGAAAATTTCCGATTGATGGTTATTTATGATCGCCAAAACGCTGCCCGTCAGTTTTTTTCCGATAAGTGGGGAATTGCGCGATTTGGATCGAATTTGGCTTTCGCCCAACGTCCACTGATAATAGGGGTCGAAAATTGTCAAATTGGCGTGTTGTCCAACTTCAATTTTGGGTATTGCCAAGCCAAAGACTTCGCGGGGGCGAATTGCGAGTTTCGTAATCAGTTGCTCCAGCGTCAGCTTACCTTGTAATGCCATCCAAGCGGTAGCAAAGGCAGTTTCTAAGCCTATGGCTCCAAAATTGGCATAGGGAAATTCCAGGTTCTTACCCTCCGGATCAATAGGGGTATGGTTGGAAGCAATAAAATCAAGTGTTCCATCCTGCAAACCGGCGATCAGCGCTTCCCGATCTGATGCGCTGCGCAAGGGGGGCATCACCTTGAAATTTGCGTCAAACTCTGCAATGGCGTCATCTTCAAATTGCAAATTCAATGCTGCTACCGAAGCTGTCACCCGCAAAAGCTGGGCTTTGGCTTCGCGGATGCGCGCCACCGAGCCCGCCGTACTTACGTTGGCAAGATGCAAGCGCCCGCCGGTGTATGCCAACAGATGCAAATCGCGTTGTACCATCAATTCTTCCGCTAGATTCGGAATGCCTTTCATGCCAAGCGCCGTGCTCACAATTCCTTCGTGCATCTGCCCCTCGCCGGCAATGGCTTTATCCAGTGGCTGGTTGATGATGACCCCATCAAAAGGCATTGCGTATTGCAAAGCCCTGAGCATCAGCCCACTGTGCTGTAGCGGTCTTTTACCATCCGAAAACGCCAGCGCGCCTGCCGCCCGCATATCGAGCATTTCAGTGATATTTTTGCCTTCGCAATTTTCGGAAATAGCGCCAATCGGGTAAAAATCAACCAAAAACTCCTTAGTGTTTTTACTAATATATAAAATTTCCGACTTTGTCTCAATTACCGGGCTGGTGTTGGGTTGTACCGCAATAGCCGTGAAACCTCCAGCCGCCGCTGCCCGCGCCGCCGACTGGAGGTCTTCGCGATGCTCGAATCCGGGGTCGCCAACCTGCACCCCCACATCCATCCAGCCGGGAGAAACGCAAGCGCCTTTGGCATCAAAAACAGCTGCATTTTCAATATTTAAACCGGTTTGAACGGATTGAATAAAACCATTTTCGATAAGAATATCAAGCGTTTGACCGTTGTAGGCAGAATTTGGATCAACAATTTTGACTTGCTTTATCAGCAGATTCATTCGACGGAAAGGTTTTGGCAAAAATAGAAAAATGATCGTAGGGTTGATGAATTAGACCCTTGAAAATTGGCGTACACCACACCTTTTCCGCCGCGTCAGGATTTTATTGCCCTTTTTGAGAGTATTTTCAAAAAATTGCGCGACTCTCGCCACAAAATACCCAGCCCCATGGTACTAAAGGTAACGCCGTCTTTTAAGTGCACGGGCACAGCATAAATGGGAAGTTTGCCGCTCGCCAGCACCAGAAATTCAAGATCGAATAAAAAACGCCCGATGGTGGTTTGGATAAAAATTGCTTTGCCCTGCACGTCGAAGCCTTTCAAGCCGCATTGCGAATCTTCCACCGGTACATTGAGCAATTGACGAATAAACCAGCGGAAACTTCTGGATAAAACCTTCCGAAACCAGGGGACTTTTTCGTAATAAACAGTGTTTCGGTGTCCCATTGCGAGTCCGCCTTTTTGCAAAAGAGCTTTTTCTACCGCCAGCATACTTTCCAGGGTGTAGGGGAAATCTACATCGGTAAAAATGTACAAATCACTGTGGCTATGATAAGCGCCTTCGCGCAGGGCGTGCCCCTTGCCCCCGTTGACCGCATAGCTGATGATCGTCAGTTGTGGAATCGTTTGACGCAGAAGTAGAAAATCGGCTTCCGAAACATACTGTGTAGAACCATCGTTTACCAGGGTAAGTCGGACATCCTCCAGCATGGACGCACGGCAATACGCCTGAAAATTGTCGACAACCCGTTGCGCCCAGCCGGGGCGCGGATTGTAGCAAGGAATGATAAGCGTAAGAGAGGTATCAACCAAGAGTTAAAGGTTCAAAAGTTCAGGGCGAAAGATAAAACTTTTAAACCTTTAAACCCGACGATGCTGTTATGAAATTTTCAATTACTTAAATCTTCAAGTAGATTCAACATATTATAATTGGCATTGTCTGAAAAAG
>CAZQTF010000150.1:0-9669 GCA_964596135.1 uncultured Saprospiraceae bacterium
ACGAATTGCAGGTAAGACTGTATGAAACGCCCAGAAATTATGTGGAATATCCAGCGTAAATAAATCTGATAGTTGAGGTGTGAAATACGAGATTTGAAAATTATAATTCCCTATCTCAACCTTCACATTTTATTACGGTCGCCACGAGCGTCTGTTCAGGCGAATGGTTTTCAAAACACCTCTGCGGTCATTAATTAAGCTCACCAGATACAACCCGTCAGGCAGCCCCGCCAGGCTGTACTGCTCGCCAGCGTAAACGCGGAAGGAACGCACCTCGCGCCCTAACAAATTATACACCATCAGGCGATCTACATTTGTTGCGTTTTTCAATTCAAAATAATCCACAGCCGGATTGGGATACAAACGAACTCCATCAACAGCAATGTCGGTTGCACTGGTAGTGGTTGCGTTGACGCTAATTTCAAAGGTTACAGTGTCAATAGGGGCGTTGGGATTGTTTGCCAGAGCGAAAATCAACTGAAATTTTCCTTTGCCGGGAAAGCCATTTGGCACTACGTACAAGCCTATATCAAAAGAAGTATCGGCGCTGATGATTGCCGGCTGGTTTGCGCCGATCGCCGCATCTATATTGGAACTGATGTGCGGAAGCCAACAAAGAGAATTGTCACAAACCTGTGTTTCCCATTCCATTGGCTGGTCAATAATGACCCGCGTCCATTTGAGACGCACTTCCTGATCTGTTAGATTGATCACTTTAGCATAGGTTTGCAACTGCAAAATCGGATCGGACAAATCCTGATTGACAAAAGATCTCGTTACTGTCTCCGGCTCCAATTTTATCACCTGCGCCTGTGTTGGCAGAATTTGGGTGAAAACAAAAAAAATCAGGAGTAAAAGGTGCTTCATGGGAATTTATTTTCTTTTTATCTACACAATTTATGCTGCAAAGGTCAAGTTCTGTTTTTGAATTATAATGCCAATTAAAGGACAAAAGAAATGCGGCGCAACCCCTACGTCGGGTATTAAATTTTAATTAACGCTTTTTTTGAGTCTTTATCCTATAAACGACAAATTTATTAAAAAGTCACACGGTCGTTTTAAAAAGTGTCTTTATCAGGACATCCTGCCAGCTATCGGTTCTTTTACTTTGCCAATATTTTAAAAAATTAATAGTACAGAAACACGAGTTTTTCTAAATTAGAAGGAACTTATTCCAAATCGCCAACTCATCCAAACATGCATATTGCCATCATCGGAAACGGGATCGCAGGCATTACTGCCGCACGTTTTATCCGCAAGCTCAGCGACCACGACATCACCGTCATTTCCGCCGAAACTGACCATTTTTTCTCGCGCACCGCGCTGATGTACATCTACATGGGGCACATGCGCTTCAAGGATACACAACCTTACGAGCCTTGGTTCTGGGCAAAAAATCGCATCCATCTCCGGCGCGCTTTTGTAAAAAGTGTTGATTTCAAGACAAAAATTTTGTATTTTCAAAACGATGAGACGCTTTCATATGATAGATTATTGATTGCCACGGGATCTAAGTCCAACAAATTTGGTTGGCCCGGGCAGGATTTGCGCGGCGTGAGTGGGCTCTACAGCTATCAGGATCTAGAAAACATGGAGGCTTATAGCCAGGGGCTAAAGCGGGCGGTGATC
This sequence comes from uncultured Saprospiraceae bacterium, assembly GCA_964596135.1. Taxonomy (GTDB): domain Bacteria; phylum Bacteroidota; class Bacteroidia; order Chitinophagales; family Saprospiraceae; genus JADJNW01. The sequence goes on from CAZQTF010000150.1 coordinate 1,630, forward strand.
GTAGGCGGTGGCTTGATTGGCATCGAAATGGCGGAGATGTTTCTCTCGCGGCATATTCCGGTGACGCTGCTGGTGCGCGAAGGCAACTATTGGAACAACGTACTGCCAGAAGAAGAGGCTTCGATGGTGAGTCGGCATATTCGCGAGCATGGTTTCGACCTACGCTTGGAAACGGAACTCAAGGCAATCATAGACGATGGCACTGGCAAGGCTTGCGCGGTAATCACCAATACCGGTGAATGCATTGATTGCGGCTACGTAGGGCTGACGCCAGGAGTAAGCCCGAATGTAGATTTTCTGAAAGGAAGCGGCTTGGATATTGAGCGCGGCATTAAAGTGAATGATTTTCTGGAAACCAACATACCCGACGTGTACGCCGCGGGCGATTGCATGGAAGTGACCAATCCCAAGCCAGGACGCAAGCCGATCGAGGCAGTGTGGTACACAGGCAGAATGGCGGGCGAGACGGCAGCGTACAACATTTGCGGCAGGCGCATCTCTTATGATCCGGGCATCTGGTTCAATTCTGCCAAATTTCTCGACATCGAATACCAGGTGTATGGCGATGTGCCTCCTACCGGTAGAATGCCTGAGCATTACAACACCCTGTACTGGGAGCATCCCAGTGGGAAGAAAAGTATTCGCTTGGTTTTCGATAAAAATTCAGGGCAAATTCTCGGTTTCAACCTGATGGGGGTGCGGTATCGCCACGAAGTGTGCGAAAAATGGCTGCACAAGGGCGCCCAGGTGGAAGACGTTTTACAAAATCTAAGCCTTGCCAATTTCGATCCTGAATTTTACCAAACACACGAAGCAGAAGTAATTGGCTTATACAATCGGCAGTTTGGTAAGAATTTGGTGCCAAAACAACAACGAAAGCTGAGGAACGTATTACAATTTTTGAAAACATCATAGAAGTTACGGCAGTGGAGAAGGTTGAGTAAAGTTGAGAAAGTTGCAATATTTGAAAATGAATCATATCGTTTGTCTGGCATCTCAACGTCTGGCATCTGACATCCTTAAAAAAGATAAAAAATGGCTTCATTAGATCCAAGTATGTCCTTATCCAATCCTGTTGCCCACGCAAGCATAAACACCAAGCAAAAACTGGGCTTAGCACTTGCCGGCATCGGCTTACTGATTCTCTTCGTCGCTATTTTTGGCGTCACCCTGCCTAATCCTTCGGTTTTTCTGATTATTTCGCTGGTGGCGATCACCGCAGGAACGGCGATTTATGCTTGGGGTACGTATCTACATGTATCGGCAGGCATTAAAAATAACCGCGTCTGGTTCAAATCTATTTCCGGGCGCGGCGCGCTGGGTTGGTTGTTGGCAATCGTACTCACCGGCTTTTATGTGTTGTTGTACTGGTTTCCGACTTACCTCGGTTTGGGGCAAAACGGTGATGCCAATACAGGCATCATTGCTTTGTTTGATCCTTTGGCGCAGTTACTGGAGGGCAATGACGCGAGCCAATGGTTTATGTATGGCACGTTGTACACCTTGGCAATCCTGGCGATGGGCTACAAATTCATTTTGAAATACCGCCATAATCGGTACCAGATTTTACGCACTATTTCGGTAATGTTTTTTCAGTTGTGCTTCGCGTTTTTACTGCCGGAATTTCTGCTGCGCATGAATTTGCCGTATAATGATTTTAAAAATATGTGGCCCCTGAATTATTACTTTTTTGAAAGTTGGCATATTCAGGAACTGACCACCAGCGGCGCAGTCGGGCTATTGATGCTGATTTTCGGCGTAGGGATGATTTTTGTCGGCTCACCGATTCTGACGTATTTTTACGGCAAGCGCTGGTACTGCTCGTGGGTATGCGGCTGCGGCGGCTTGGCAGAAACAGCGGGCGACCCTTTCCGACACTTATCAGATAAGTCATTGAAAGCGTGGAAAATAGAACGATGGTTAATCCACAGCATATTGGTTTTTATTGTCATCACGACCGCAGCAACGCTGTATAGTTTTTTTGTGCAAAATCCTGATAAATACGCAGTTACGCGCGAAATGTTTGTCGGCATCGTTGCCGTCATTTTTCTGGGTTTGACGTTACTGATGTTCCTTCGACCGAAGTTTATAAAAAATTTAAACAAAAATGTAAAAATCGCAGCGGCGATAATCATGTTGGCAATCGTTGGGCTGACCGTCTGGGCTTACTTGGGCGAGCACAAGGAATTGTTTTTTGTTAATGGCGCCAAACTCCGCCAGTGGTACGCCTTTGCCATTGGCGCGGCTTTTTCCGGGGTAATTGGCGTTGGCTTCTATCCTTTGATGGGCAGTCGCGTGTGGTGCCGATTTGGTTGTCCGATGGCAGCGATTTTGGGTATCCAGCAGCGCTTTTTCAGTCGTTTTCGTATCACGACAAATGGCGGACAGTGCATTTCCTGCGGCAATTGCTCTACGTATTGCGAAATGGGCATTGACGTGCGTTCTTATGCACAAAAAGGGCAAAATATAGTACGCGCATCTTGTGTAGGCTGTGGTATTTGCGCAGCAGTTTGCCCGCGCGGCGTGCTTCGGCTGGAAAACGGTGCGATAGATATTACTGAACGTACCGCTGATTTGCGCACCATCTGCATTTCAGCAGAAAAGATCAGTATTTCAGTGTAATGCACCGATTTTTATGTTCGGAAAAGGTATCAGCACTTTATTTATCTTTAGCTTTTTCTTTATTTTTATAAAAAACAATCCACAATAACGGCAACTTTTGACATCCTGCCCTCTTTCCAGAGATATGTGTTGGTGAGCCAAGATAGCACACACCTGAGCGTGTATCATCGCGAAGTTGAGGATCTCTGGCGTATCAGCAATATTGCAGAAGACGCAGTGCCCCTCCGGTCTGTTGGTTATGATATTGCTATCGCCAATATTTACGATGGCATAAATTTGAGTGAATAAATAACAAGAAAGTGGCAGTTTTACTTATTGCCATTTTTTTGTTATTTTTCAATACGCACGTTCATCGCGTTTTTCCATGTAATAAATAAAGGAACGATTGACCACCCGATTGCCGCCCGGCGTAGGATAATTGCCGGAGAAATACCAATCGCCCTTGTTATTGGGACAAGCCTCATGCAAATCTTCGATCGTCTGGTAGATCACATCCACCTTGGGTTTGATGTCCGACGGTGTCATGATTTGCGCTATTTTCTGGGATATTTCTTGATAGTTGAACTGAGCGTAGAGCGGCGCTACTTCGTTTTGGATTGTTTCTTTTGGCAAATGATCCTGAGCTTTGCAACGTTCATAGGCTTCCTGTAACAGATGCTCTTTCCCATTTTCCTTCAGTAATTCGATCAACGCCTGAAACGCAACAAATTCGCCCATTTTCGACATATCAATGCCGTAGCAATCGGGGTAACGAATTTGTGGCGCCGAGGAAACAATTATGATCCGCTTCGGTCGCAGGCGAGCCACCATTCGGATGATGCTGTCGCGCATGGTAGTGCCCCGCACAATCGAATCGTCGAGCAATACAACGGTATCCTTTTCATTTTCTACAATGCCATAAGTCACATCGTACACATGCGATACCAGTTCGCCGCGATGCCCTTTATCAGTGATAAATGTGCGGAGCTTTTCGTCCTTCACCACCAATTTTTCAATGCGTGGTCGTTGAGATAGTATTTTTTCGATTTTCTTCGTGTCCACATCTTCGGTTTTCTTCTCTTCTCCGATCAGTTTAAGAATTTTCTCACTTTTGATCGAATCCAGGCGTTTTTCAATGCCTTCCATCAAACCGTAAAACGCTGCCTCAGCCGTATTGGGAATGTAAGAAAAAACGGTGCGTTTGAAATCATAATCAACCGCTTCAAGGATAGTATCGGTAAGCTGTTCGCCCAGTTTCTTGCGCTCCAGGTAAATATCGCGGTCGGAGCCGCGTGAAAAATAAATCCGTTCAAAGGAGCAGGCATGCCGCTCACCAGGTTCTATATAGGGTTTTTCTTCCACCCGACCGTCGCGTTTGATGATAAGCGCATGCCCCGGTTGCAGTTCCTGCACTTTTTTGATGTGCACGTTAAACGTTGTTTGGATGGCGGGGCGTTCGGAAGCGACCACTACGACCTCCTCGTCCTGATAATAAAAAGCAGGGCGAATGCCATTGCGGTCGCGCATCACAAATGCATCGCCATGACCGATCAAACCTGCCATAACGTAGCCACCATCAAATTTTTTACTTGCCCGCCGGAGCAAGCGCTGGATGTCTAAGTTCTGAAAAATCAATTCGTTGATTTCAACATTGCTGTAGCCATCTGGCTTGAACCAAGTGTGTAGGCGTTGCACTTCATCATCCAGGAAATGACCGATTTTTTCCAAAACGGTAACTGTGTCCGATTTCTCTTTGGGATACTGCCCCAACTGCACCAATTCGTCAAACAATTCATCAACATTCGTCAGGTTAAAATTCCCGGCAAGAATAAGATTTCGATTGATCCAATTATTTTGCCGATGAAAAGGATGGCAGGTTTCAATCGAATTATCGCCGTGAGTGCCATAGCGCAAATGCCCCAACAACAATTCGCCGGTGTAAGGCTTGTTTTCCTTGAGCCACCTGACATCGTTCAGTTTTTCCGGCGGAAGGTCTTTGAAGTGCCAGTTGACCTGCTCAAACAGGTCGTTGAGGTAATTCGTCGCTACGCTTTTTTTAATACTGATATATTTTTTGCCGGGTTCTACCCCAATTTTTACAGTGGCAAGTCCGGCGCCGTCCTGCCCGCGATTGCGTTGCTTTTGCAGCAATAGCCGAAGTTTTTCCAGTCCGTAAAGGGCAGAACCGTATTTTTCGTGATAATATTCTAAGGGCTGGAGAAGGCGAATAACGGCTAATCCGCATTCGTGTTTTATTTGTTCGCTCATCCTGTTTGTTGATTGAAATGAAAGTGCAAAGTTACGGCAAAAAAAACGCGCCGATCTTTTTTTGTGATGAGAAACGTTTGGGAAGGTTTATAGGTTGAACGGATAATGGGCACCAAGGCGCAAATACCTCAAAATAGTCAGCGAAAGTCTAATTGTCTTTCAATTGGTACCCCAAAAAATCATTCTTTTTCTATTGACGATTGTTTTCGTTATTTTCTCCTTGTTCTTTACCGAAAAGCACTTTGCTCCAAAAATTTTTCCGCTTCTCGCGGCGTTCGTCTTGTTGTTTTTCGCGAGCTCGCCACAACTGAACACGCTGGGCGTACTGGGCATCCGTCTCGTCCGGCAGGCGTTCTGGCAATTGCAAACTGACTTCCTGCTGAAATCCTTCCTCATTTTTGCGCAAGCTTTTGAACAGGCGCTGGAAAAAGCTGGCGGAATCCGGCAAACCCAGATCATCCACGAACATAGGCATTTCGGGCAGGAAATGGGGACATTGCATGAGCGCGGCGATACTGTCGGCGGGCAGCGTGAATTTGCCGTAATGCCAATTTTGCAGCGCTTTGTCTTTATACATTTTTCGCATGAAACGCCCCCAGATCGGCAGTGCAGAATAGCCCCCCTGCCCCAGGCTCGTGCTGCGGAAATGCACCTGGGGCGTCTCCGCACCTACCCACGCGCCGGCGACCAGTTTTGGTGTAAACCCTACAAACCAGCCGTCGGAGTTATTTTGGGTGGTACCGGTTTTACCGGCAATATCATTCCACAAGCCAAATTCATAGCGCAAGCGACGCGCTGTACCGCTATCCACCACCGCTTGCATCATTTTAATCATCATATCGGCGTGGTCGGTGGAAATTATCTGTGGAAAGTTGTTGGCATTTGGGCGACGGAATTTCACAATCACCTTGCCATCAGCCGTTTCGATGCGATCGAGATAATGGAGTGATGGGCGTCGCCCGCGATTGGCAAAAGTTCCGTACACCTGGATCATTTCGTACAAAGATGCATCGGGTGTACCAAGCGCGATGGAAGGTTCTTTTGGCACGTAACCGCCAATGCCCATTTTTTTTGCCAAATTCCTCGTCTCTTCGATACCTGCACGCATAATAATTCCTACCGCTACAGAGTTGACCGATTGACTCAGCGCGCCTTCCATCGAATAAACGCCGCCATATTCGTTGTCTGCGTTGCGGGGACGCCAGTTGTTGTATTCCGTATATGTCACTTCTTCATTGGCTGTGTACTCGCAAGGGAGCATGCCATTTTCAAGCGCAGCGGCATATACAATGGGTTTAAAGGTAGAGCCCACCTGGCGACGCGATTTCACATGATCGTACTGAAAATATTGATGCGCAATGCCCCCAACCCAGGCGCGCACCAGTCCGCTGCCAGGTTCCGCGACCAGAAAACCAGTGTTGAGAATACTGAGGTAGTAACGAATCGAATCTCGTGGCGACCATTTCCTTTCTGCTTCACCCTCTTCCCAGCTGAATACGCGCATTGCCACCGGGGTATTGAAAATTTCTTCTATTTGGGCTTCCGAATATCCTTCCTTTTTAAGTGCCTGATAACGAGACGATTGCTTGATCGCTTTTTGTATCAAAGATTCATCTCCCCACGGAGCAGCTCGCTTTTTCCAATTGTTGTACAAATCCTTTTGCAATTTTGCCATATGCTCCTGAACGGCTTCTTCTGCATACCGTTGCATCCGGCTGTTGATGGTGGTGTAAATCCGTAATCCATCGGTGTACAAATTGTATGCAGAACCATCCGGTTTTGTATAATCTTTTAAAATCTCCTCCAATTCCAATCGCAGGTGTTCCCGAAAATAAGTTGCCAAACCTTCGTTGTGCCCTTCCTTGTAATATGTCACTTCAATCGGCAACTGCTTCAGCGAATCGCAGTCCGCCGAATCGAGATAGCCGTATTTCACCATTTGAGTCAGCACTACGTTGCGACGGGTCAGCGCATTTTCAGGGTTGCGCACCGGATTGTAATAGGTATTGGCTTTGAGCATTCCTACCAGCACAGCCGCTTCTTCGGTTTTGAGCTTGCGGGGAGACTTGCCGAAAAATCGCTGCGCTGCTACTTTGATACCATAAATATCTTCGCCGAAAGGAACCGTATTCAAATAAAGATTGAGCAACTCTTCTTTGGTGTAAGTGCGCTCCAGGCGTCGTGCCGTAAACGTTTCCTTCATCTTGTTGATCAGGGTAGAAAACAGCCAGTAATTTTCACGTGGAAAGAGGTTTTTGGCTAATTGCTGACTCAAAGTGCTACCGCCGCCGGAGGACTCGTCCATGAGCAATACCGATTTTACCAGCACCCGCAGCCAGGCACGAAGGTCAATGCCCCGATGCTCGAAGAAACGGGCGTCCTCGGTTGCTACGAGTGCATTCACTACATCCGGTGAAATCTCCTCGATACTGGCATTGACGCGGTTTTGAATATAATATTTACCCAAGGTTTTCCCATCTTCAGAAATTACTTGCGAAGCCGTATAGTTTTGAATTTCCTTCAAATCAGCGTAGCTCGGCAATTTGCCAAAAGCGCCCAAATACACCAGTACCGACAGCAGAAACAGCGCCACAACGCCGAAGGCGCCAACTATCGTTACCCAATGCAGCAGCTTTTTACGATTTTCCGGCTCACTTAGCCAAATGCGGCTTTGTTTCCACCACGTGCGCGCGTATGCCGGAAAATTTTGGAGGAATTCGCGGGATTGATCCAATAATTTATCAAAAGAAATGCGTTCCTTTTCAGCCATTTATCTGATTTGTTTGCAAACGAATTCTTAAAACAGAAATAAATATTTCACCAAAAACATTTAATTACCTCAAACTTAAAACATTTCTTTTTAAGAAACCATGCTTGTAAAAAACTTTAACGCAAAAAATATGTTAACGACCGCATTTTTCAATACAAATTGCAGAAGTGATTGCGCCTACCATAATCACGGAAAGCGTCGTATCACCAGGTAATTCTATACCGTTACCGTTCATCATCATCGCCCCATGTGCACCAGCAACACACTCACATCCGCCGGGGTGACGCCGCTGATGCGGCTCGCTTGCCCGATAGTGCGGGGCTTGATTTTATTGAGTTTTTCGCGGGCTTCCGCAGAAAGTGAGTTTAATTTGGAATAATCAAAATTTTCCAGCAGGCGTA
>CAZQTF010000151.1:0-9642 GCA_964596135.1 uncultured Saprospiraceae bacterium
TGATAAGATGAGCAATGATTTTACTTGGGATTACCGCAACACGAAACTATCTTTGTCGTTTCTGAAAATAGGATAGTGGAATCTACAAGCATTCCGACATTTCCTCATTTCTGCATTCCAAATATTGTTCATGAAGCAACTTTTTACCCTGCTGATTTTCAGCGCTTTGTTGTGCCCGATTGTAAAAGCCCAGAACGACCGCACCGCCATTATCACCGGCTTGGTGAAAGACGCAGTGACCGACACACCAATTGAGCTTGTGACGGTTTACATCAAAGATTCCAATGCAGCAGTAGAAACGGCTGTCAATGGGCGCTATCGCATTGAAGTTCCTGTAAATCAAGAATTTGTATTGGTGTTTACGCGCATTGGCTACAAGAGCATAGAAACGGAGATCGCCGCTATGCCGCCGCGCAGCAGCCGCCAGGTAGACGTGAATCTCGCCCCTACTGACTCCGACCTCGAAGTGGTGGTACGCGCCAGCAAAGTAGAGATATTGGGCATGGTTCAGGAGGATTTGTCGAATATAAAGTTGTTGCCTTCCACCACCGGCAATCTGGAGAGCATTTTGCCGAGCATTGCGCTGGGCACAAGCAGTGGCACCGGCGGAGAGTTGAGTTCACAGTACAACGTGCGCGGCGGCAATTTTGACGAAAACCTCGTGTATGTGAATGATTTTGAGATTTATCGTCCGCAACTGATCCGTGCCGGGCAACAGGAGGGCCTGACCTTCGCCAATATTGATCTGATCCGAAATTTGTCCTTTTCTTCGGGCGGTTTTGAATCTAAATACGGCGACAAGGCGGCTTCGGTGTTAGACATCAAGTATAAATTGCCCGATAGCCTCGCCGGCTCGGTCAATATGAGCTTTCTGGGCGGCTCAGCGCACCTGGAAGGCAGTACCAGAGTGGGCAAGGACAGCTACCGCCGGTTTCGCTATCTCGCGGGCGCGCGCTACAAAACAACGCGTTATCTGCTCGGCACACTCGACGTGGAAGGCGAGTACGTTCCCAACTTTACGGATATTCAGGCTTATCTGACCTACGATATCAACCGCGACCTGCAAATCGGTGTGCTGGGCAATTACAATCGCAGTGTTTACAGATTTCAGCCCACCGAGCGAAATACAGCTTTTGGGTTGGTAAATTTTGCGCTGCAATTGTTCAGCGTTTTTGACGGGCAGGAAGTGGACGATTTTACCACCCAGATGGGCGGCGTATCCTTGACGTATTTGCCGGATCGGGATCACAATCCATTGTTTTTGAAAGTGTTGGTATCAGCATTTCGCAGTGATGAAAACGAACGTTTCGACATCATTGGCAATTACAGCCTGCGGCAAATTGATTCGGGGTTGGGTAGCGACAACTTCGGGGAAGTGATTGCCGAGCTTGGCGCCGGCACCCAGCAGCAGTACGTACGCAATTTTTTGAACATCGACATTCGCAACATCGAGCATAAAGGCGGGATTGAACTGCAAATTGATCATGACGATTCTGAAACGATCAGCAGCCATTTTCTGCAGTGGAGCATCAAATATCAAAACGAAGAAATCGCCGACCGCATCAATGAGTGGGAACGCCTCGATTCTGCGGGCTATTCTCTGCCTTACGACACCACACAGGTGCTGATTTTTAATGTATTAAAAACACGCAACAGCCTGAATTCCAATCGCTTCAGTGGTTATTTTCAAGATACCTACACCTGGCGAAAAGAAAGCGTGAGCGAGGTCAAGCTTTCGGTGGGCGTGCGCGCTTCCTATTGGGATCTGAATCAGGAACTCATCATTTCGCCACGGGCGCAGTTATTATACAAACCGTTGAAAAGCGAGCGGGATGTATCGTATCGGCTGGCAGGCGGATTGTACTTTCAGCCGCCGTTCTACCGCGAAATGCGTGGCTTTGACGGCAATGTCAACACCGATTTGCTTTCGCAAAAGTCGTTTCATATCGTGGGTGGTATGACTTTTGATTTTTACATGGGCAAAAAGAATCCCAAAAAATTCAAGTTTATTACCGAGGCTTATTACAAACACCTCTGGGATCTGGTGTCGTATGAGATTGAAAATGTGAGAATTAGGTATTCAGGTCAAAACGATGCGACGGGCTACGTCACCGGCATTGACTTTCGGATGAACGGCGAATTTGTACCTGGCGCTGAATCCTGGATCAACTTGTCATTCTTGCGGGCACGCGAGGCGCTCACCGGCATCCAGCATTTGCGGCGCGAAGTAGGGCAGGAAGAAGCCACCGAAGTCAAGGATGTGCCGCGCCCCAGCGACCAGTTTATGACGCTTTCCATGTTTTTCCAGGATTACCTGCCTAAGAACGACAATTTCCGCATGCACCTGAATTTCACAGTAGGAACCGGGCTTCCCTATGGTTTGCAGGGCAACAATCGTATATATCGCAATACCTACCGATTTGAGCCTTATCACCGCGTGGATATTGGCTTTTCGGTAGCGCTGTGGGATCGGGAGCGCCTCGAAAGCCGACCGCGACATCCCTTGCGTTTTACCAAAAATAGTTGGCTGAGCTTGGAAGTATTTAATCTGCTGCAAGTGCAGAATCAGGCGGGGAATACCTGGATCAAAACGATTTTTAATCAGCAGTACGCCATCCCGAATTATTTGACTTCCAGGCGGGTAAATTTACGCTTGCGAATGGATTTTTAGGGGTGTTATTTCCGCATTATTTTGCGATGTTTTATAATGATTTTGTGATTTTGATAATACATTCCAACGTTAATGTAAATGCCTGAGGTACATTTGAATGGTGTTTTGTAAGCCATAATAAAGAGCATCGCAAATGAGGGCATGACCGATGGAAACCTCAAGAAGCCCCGGCACGTGTTCTTTATAATATTTGAGGTTTTGCAGGTTCAGATCGTGCCCCGCGTTGATACCTATTCCAATTTCGTTGGCATACTTTGCGCAACGGCTATGCGGCTCTACTGCCTTCGGCGGGTTGGTCAAATATTCATGCGCATAATGGCCGGTATAAAATTCGATCCGGTCGGCGCCGATTATTTTGGCGCCCTCAACAAAACGCTCCTCCGCATCCACAAAAATGGAAACCCGGATCCCCGCTTCTTTTAGCTGCGTGACAATGTCAATCAGAAATTCTTTTTGCCCAATGGTGTCCCAGCCACAATCGGAAGTGAGTGCATCTGGCGAATCGGGCACCAGCGTGCATTGATGCGGACGAGCATCCAGCACCAATCTCATAAAATCTGGTGTAGGATTGCCTTCAACGTTCAGTTCGGTCGTTACAATTTTTTTTAATGCCGGCACATCCGCATAGCGAATATGGCGTTCGTCGGGGCGAGGATGCACTGTAATACCTTGTGCACCAAAGGCTTCGCAATCTTTTGCTACCTGAATCACATCGGGCAGATTTCCGCCCCGCGCGTTGCGGATGAGCGCAACTTTATTGATATTAACGCTTAATTTTGTATTCATATTCTAATGTTTGTATTGGTATTGTGGCTCGGTTAATGTTTTTATAACAGCACAATAACCCAAGCGGATTGCAAAAATGGAAAATTGGGGTAAATTTACGAAAAACACGGACATGGACTTCTTGAATGAAACGCCACCTGCTTCGGATGGTTTTGAACTACCACCTTTGGCGATGTTGATGCTGCTGATCGTTGCAACGATGCTTGGTGCGTTGCTGGGCAGCGGGTTGGCGATGTGGTGGAGCAATATGCAAGGCTTTGATTTACATATTCTTATCAGCAGCTTAGACGAAAGTAGCCCTCGCCCGGAGCGGGATACCGTGCGCATGGTCAACTTCTTCAGCCATCTGGCTTCCTTTACCCTGCCGGCAGTTTTGGTAAGTGTTTTGGCTTACCGCCAAAATTGGTTTCGTTATTTCAAGTTAGACAAATTGCCGGGAAGCGCCATTTTGATTGCGGGTATTGTTTTTGTGGTTGCCTCTTTCCCTTTTGTACAACTAACTTACTGGATCAACAGCGAACTGCCGCTCCCTGCCTGGGCGACCGATCTGGAAAAAAGGGCAGAAGAAATGATCAAGGGCATTCTGGTGATGGAATCACCGGCGGAATTACTGCTCAACCTGCTGATTATCGCGGTTTTACCTGCCATCGGCGAAGAACTCCTTTTTCGGGGCGTTGTACAGCAACAGTTGCAAAGAGCACTTCGGAATCCGGTGCTTGCTATTTGGATTACCGCGGTCATTTTTAGTGCAATTCACATGCAATTTGTCGGATTTATACCAAGATTGATCCTGGGCGCAACGCTGGGGTATTTGTTTTACTGGACAAAAAATCTTTGGATTCCCATTTTAGCGCATTTTGCGACCAATGCTATGCAGGTAATTGCTCAATATGTCACTGGTGGCAAGCTAACTCAAATCGAACTGGAAAAACCCGACAGCGCCAATTGGCTCGCCGGATTGATTTCTTTGGCGATTACCGTTGGTCTTGGTTATTATCTTTGGCAAAAAAACAGACCCCAAAACCGATATTCCGATGCGCCATAATTCATGGACTTATTTAAAAAAATTAAATACTTGAAAGTATTATGATATGAAAAGCCGGGTTTACACTGCGATTGTGTTTGTTTTGGTAATGTTGGCGGGGGTTTACATCAGTCCGCTTAGTTTTGTATTATTATTCGGCGTTATTACGGCTACCAGCTTATGGGAATTTTATAATATCGCACAGTTGAAAGGCGTTGCCCGCCGAATTTTGAGCATATTGCTGGGTATGGCTACTTATATTATCGTGGCTATTTACCAACTCACCACCATTGATGCGGAAGCGAACTCCCTGATTTTGTTACTATTGCTCGCCTTTCCATTGGTTTTTTCATTTTTTCTGTATGAAATGTTCAGTGCATCCGATAAGCCTTTTCACAATATCGCAGCAACCGTGCTTGGCATCGTTTACATCGGTGTCCCTTTTGCATTGTTGGAATGGATTACCTTAGACAACGGCTACCAACCCAACTTGGTATGCGGCTTGCTCCTGCTCAACTGGACGAACGACACCGCTGCTTATCTCTTTGGTTCTCGTATTGGCAAAACGCCTTTGCTGCCGCGCATTTCGCCCAAAAAAACCTGGGAAGGTACCCTGTCGGGGGTAGGCACTACGCTTTTAGCAGGCATTGGTATGGGCTTTTTGTTCAACGATCTGAGCCACTGGCATTGGATCGCGCTGGCTCTGATTGTAGGCGTTTTCGGCGCGCTGGGTGATCTGGTCGAATCCATGTTTAAGCGGGGCGTACAGATCAAGGATTCCGGCAATCTGCTTCCCGGGCACGGTGGTTTGCTCGATCGTTTCGATGCCTTTATTTTTATTATACCATTTGCCACGCTTTATTTAATCTGGATCCGATAGCGCCTTTATCCAGAAGCATAATGGTTTGGCAGTTTCTTTTGTTGCGTTTAAATCTTTCCATTCCATAAAACAGATCATATCCGTTTGCTGAAAGCCGCGCCTGCGCCAGAAATCATCGAGCGGCGCGTAATCTGCCGGGCGCAGCGGATGATCCGTCGGGCGAACGACGCCACAAAAGCTCAGGTATTGAAAGCTCCCCAATTGTCGGGCATGGGCTTCCCGATACTTGAAAAATTCAACTCCAATGCCTTGTCCGCGATACGCTTTGCGCAATACCGATTCGCCGAAATAAAATATTTTGGAAATATCATAGCCGTTTTCGAGAAAAGGCTTCTGAATATTGAGCGTTTCATGTAGCAGCGGCAGCGCGGTAGAAGCGCCAACGACTTTTTCTCCGTCAAATGCAATCACCAGCACGCTATCGGGCGCGTTGACAAAAGCTTGTAAGTATTCAGCTTCATAAGCCAAATCGCCATCGTACAAATACGGAAAATCCCGGAACACCTCCATGCGTAGGCGCGCGAGATCGTCAATATAAGGAAGTGCTGCTTCGCCGGTAAATGATTGAACACGAATGGTCATGTTGCAAATGTAAAGAAATTATGGAAGCAACGGTACTCCCTCCCCCAACGGCGAAGCCATTATCTGGGAATCAAGCCCTTTGATGTTTTGTAATTCCACCCATCACCATTTGCATAATCCGCACTTTTGCCCAGCGTGGCACCGTACGCAAGGAATTGACCAAAAAGATGGATAAAAAACCGGGCAATACCGACGATCTTTTGCCCAATGCTTTTAAAATCGGCACGCCAATTTGAGCAGGCGTCAGCGCCATGTCTAATTTCATATTGGCACGAGCGCCAAAGCCGCTATCCACAGGAGCTGGCGCGGGCGCAAGCACATCCACCCCATGCGGACGCAATTCAATTGCCAGGGCTTCTGATAAAGATTGTACGTATGCTTTGGTGGCAGCATAATGCGCGGCGTACGGCACGCCTTGAAACGCCACGATCGAGCTCATCAGAATGATGCCACCACGTTTTTGCTTTGCAAAAAATTGGCTGTAATGATGCGTTAAGGCGAGGAGCGCTTCGCAGTTGACACGCAGCATGTTGATTTCATTTTCAAGTTCAGATTCAATGAAATAACCAGAAGTACCATATCCAGCCGATGCAACGAGCAACCCGACGTTTACATCCGCCGTAGCCCGGATGACTTGCTCCACGCCTTCAGGGGTGGATAAATCTGCCGCGACGATACGAATTTCTACACCATATTTGTGCTGTAAATCCTCCCCAATTTGCTGCAACAGTTCAGCACGACGGGCATTGAGTACAAGGTTCAACCCGGCTTCCGCCAATCGTTCCGCCAGTTCCCGCCCGATACCGGAAGAGGCGCCGGTCACAACGCCCCAGGGACCGTAGTTGTCGCGCAGGCGTTTTTTCTCTGTATTGGAAAGCATATTTATCTAATTTGTTGGGTACAAAATTAGCGGCAAGCAAAGGTGGAAAACGATAACAAATGTTTAGACTTTTCGAATGGCGGCTTTTTTTAACCGGCTTAAATGCACCGGCGTGATGCCCAGATAGGATGCGATCATGTGCTGCGGCACGCGATTGTGGATGTTTGGGAAGACTTCTTCGATAGCGTCATAACGTTCTTTGGGTGTTCGGGCGTAGAGATTCTTGATGCGATTATCCTGATAAATGAAGTAATATTCCGCGACCAGTCTGCCGAGCTTGTCGCCCTGGGTCAGGTTTTTGTAGCCCCACTCGATGGCGGCACGCGGCAGCACCACAACCTCTATATTCTCCAGCGCCTGCAGGGTGTACAACGCCGGCTGCTGTTGAATAAAACTCGAATAATCGGCAATAAACTGATTTTCCAGAGCGAAGTGAATCGTATGGTCGGTACCCTCGCGGTCGGTCACAATCACCCGAAGAATGCCTTGATTGATAAAAAAAATTTCGTTAGGTACGAAGCCCGGCTTACTCAGTATATCATGCTTTTTAAATGTTTTGATATAACATTGGTCAAGAAAAGCTTCCATTTCCTGATCGGAAATAGCGATCATATATTGGATGGTGTGGCGAAGTTGCTGCATTTTTGTGCGAACAACAAAGGTTTACACTAAATCATACAAACCATAAACCTGAAAATTGAAAAGATGTTTTGCTGCCGCACCTCAGATGTAAAGTACGAAAGAGCATAAATCATATTGGAGAAAATATCATTCTGAATAATTATCGTCCAATATCTGCTGAATATTAATCATCCATCCATCTACAAATTCGATGGGTTGATCCCAATCTACAATTTCCCATTTTTTGCTATACCTTTGCCGGATAAACCAATAGCATGGAAATCCGAACGGTGAACGTGATCCGCTATATTTCGCCACTGCGCGAAGGAGGGTCCCTCCCGGCGCTGGCGGAAGCGGATGACGAGTTTAAGTACGTACTGAAATTTCGAGGAGCGGGGCAAGGCGTCAAGGCACTCATCGCTGAGTTGATCGGCGGCGAGATAGCCAGAGTACTGGGCTTGCGCGTGCCGGAGATCGTCCTGATCAACCTCGACGAAGCGTTCGGACGCACTGAGGGCGACGAGGAAATCCAGGATTTGCTGCAAGCCAGCCGTGGGCTGAATCTGGGGCTGCACTTCTTGTCAGGTGCGTTTACTTTTGATCCCATCGTACATACAGTGGAGGCTGCGATGGCTTCGCGCATCGTCTGGCTCGACGCACTGCTCATGAACGTGGATCGCACCGTGCGCAATACCAATATGCTATTGTGGCACCGAGAATTATGGTTAATAGATCACGGTGCATCTTTATATTTTCATCATAACTGGGCAAATTGGGAAAAAAGCATGCATAGTCCTTTTCTGCAGATCAAGGATCATGTGTTGTTAAAACACGCTGAACAATTAGAACAAGCAAATACCGAATCAAAAGCTTTACTCACCACCGATAAAATTGAGGAAATCGTACAAGCTATTCCTGAAGATTGGCTGCAATGGCCAGACGTGGACGACACGCCCCAGGGTATCAAAGCCGTTTACCTGAAATTCCTGACCGAACGCCTTTCCCATTCTGAAATCTTTGTAAAAGCCGCGCAAGATGCCAGAGCAACACTTATATGAATATGCAGTCATTCGGTACGTACCGGACGTAGCGCGCGAGGAATTTATCAACGTGGGCGTGCTTGTTTTTTCCAAACGCCAGCGCTACCTGAACATCCGCTATCAGCTCCATCAAGATAAAATCCAACTCCTGGCGCCCGATACCGACTTTGAACTCCTGCAAGCCAATCTGGAAGCCTTTTCGAAAATCTGCGCCGGTGCCAGGGACGGCGGTCCCGTTGCCGCACTCGACCTCTCCGAACGCTTTCGATGGCTTACCGCGGTGCGCAGCGCCTCCATTCAAACTTCCCGCCCGCACGCAGGCTTTTCCACAGATTTGGATGCGACGCTGGAGAAGTTGTTTCGGGAGATGGTGGAGTAAATTAAAGTGACGCTTCCATCTACGCGCTCAGTCCTCCCACAAAATCCTCCGCCGGATCCCACTTCTGTTGCAGGCGTTCCAGTTCTTTCAATTTCAGTATTTCCGTTTCGGATAATTCTTCCAGAGGCGGAAGCTGAGTTTTTTTGCCGGTAGTGTTTCCGCATTTCCCGTTCTATTTCCTGCGCTTGCCAGTCTCCGGAAAGCGCGCCCGTAGCCGGCAACCCAAAAGCAGTCAGGTAAAGAATACCCGGCACCATGATAAAAACAGGTATTGGCAACCGCAACCAAAACCCTACGCCCGGCAAGTAAAAGCTCAGCATCAACAACACCACTTTAGTTTCCACTTTTTTTGGCTTTTTTGCGCGGTTTTTTATACAGCAGACGATTGTTGTCCCCCAGGTTCATTTTTTTATTTGCTGTAAATTATGAAATTAATGCAGATAGCGCACAACTTCGCAGGCAGGCCGGCGTGAGTATGGTTATAACACCGTGTCTTTCTATGGAGAGACAAGGCGGAGAAAAGAATCTCAGCCATCATTTTATTGTAAATTGCGTTCTTTTAATTCTTTTTTCAACGCTTCATTTCTTTTCGATTTTTTCAATAATACATAAACCATAAACAAAGGAATTAAGGTAAGAAAACCCCAACTGTTCGCCACAAGACTTTAAATTATTATCCCAACTAAAAATCCAATAAAAAACGCATCTACTACAGGAGAAGGTTTGATTTTTTTTTGCTTCTTCTATCAATTCTTTATCTGTTAATTCAGATATTTCTT
>CAZQTF010000152.1:0-9539 GCA_964596135.1 uncultured Saprospiraceae bacterium
ACGACGAGCGCTGCCGGCAGATCGCACGCGAATTTTTTTATATGATGGCTCATGCTAAGCAAAAACTGATTGAAACGCAAGAACGAGCGGCTTCTAAAACCAATTAAGAAGCCATGTATAGAAGGTGCTGCACCATCGCAGCCCTTCTCTTTAAAATAATATAGCATGCAGCCCTCAAGGAAACGGCTTTCCTTCCTCGACCGCTATCTCACTTTATGGATTTTTCTGGCAATGGCAACAGGTGTAGCCATTGGTTATATGATACCCGGTACAGATGAGTTTATCAACTCTTTTTCTCGTGGTTCCACCAATGTTCCTATTGCCATCGGGCTTATTTTGATGATGTATCCGCCCCTGGCGAAAGTAAATTATGCCCTGTTGCGAAAATTGTATGCTCGCCCACCGCAAAGTTTGAGAAACCCCTGAGAGTTCGCTCATTGTGGACATCTTAAAAATTCACCTTTCGCACTTCACCGCCCAGAAATTTGCGGTTTCCTTTGAGGTCGGGATCGCCTTTGTATTCGATTTGCCCGCCCAGGTTCGCATAAGCATCCAACGTTTCGCTGGCTACGACTTCCAGTTCCCCGCCGGTGCCGGCACGCGCGTAAGTGTTCTTGCACGCCAGTTCAAAAGCCTGGTATTGTCCGCCGGTATTGGCTTGCGCCTTCTGGCTGCTCGCTTCGCCCACCAGCCGAAGGACACCCCCTTCAATAGCCATGCCCTCCAGTTTATTGACCTTAACTTCCAACTCCACCGTTGCGCCGCTGGTTGCCCGCACATCCAGATAATCGCCTTCGATCACATGATCCGCTTCGATCTTCGCACCTGCGTTGCCGCGAATCGAGCGCAATTCTTTATAAGTGACTGTCACTTTTACTTTTTCATTTTTGTAAAAAAGAGAATTGAGTAAACTCACCTTGAGTGTTTGGCGATTCACATACACGTTTACCTCATCCGCCGGGATTCCGTAAGTTTCGATGACCGCCTTTTCTTCTTGTCCTTTTATCAACCGCACTTCGATGTTGCCAGTAACAGAAAACTCATCAAAATATTCGAGCTTGTACTCTGCCTGAGCGTTTAGGAGTGTAACAGCGCCCAAGACGAGAATCGCGAATATTTGCAATCGGATCAATAATATCTTTTCCATAATTTTGCTTTTTTGAAAATAAGATGCGTTTTTTGCACAAACTCCCCTACGCTTTTAAATTATTTGCGTTTCCTCTTTCAGAAAGTTGTTTTTTTGCGAAATTTGCGGCTTCAAAATTTATGTTTGGTTACATGCTTGGCGTTGCCTTTCATAAAACTTCAAACCTCATACTTCAAACCTGAAAAACATGAGTCAACAATCGGATTTGTTTAAAAAACTGACTGCTCACTGCAAAGAATATGGTTTTATCTACCAGTCAAGTGAAATTTATGACAGTTTAGCTGCGGTGTACGACTACGGTCCCTATGGCGTAGAACTGAAAAATAATATCAAAGAGTACTGGTGGCGCGCCATGGTGCAAATGCATGAAAACATTGTCGGCATTGACGCCGCGATCTTTATGCACCCCAAAACCTGGAAAGCTTCCGGGCATGTGGATGCGTTCAACGATCCGATGATTGACAACAAAGATACCAAAAAACGCTACCGCGCCGACCAGTTGATCGAAGGTTACATGGAAAAGCTGGAAGACAAAGCCAATAAGGAGGTAGAAAAAGCCCGCAAGCGTTTCGGCGATTCTTTTGACGAAGCGATGTTCCGCCAGACCAATGATCGGGTTTTGAAATACGCCGAGGAGCGCAAGGTAGTAGAAAATCGCCTGGCTGCCGCGATGACCAAAGGCGACATGGCTGCCCTCAAAGCCATCATTGACGAACTGGAAATCGGCGACCCCGAAGGTGGCTCGCGCAACTGGACCGAAGTGCGCCAGTTCAATCTCATGTTTTCCACGCAATTGGGCAACATTGCCGGCGAAGAGGAAAAACTCTACCTTCGCCCGGAAACCGCGCAGGGTATTTTTGTGAATTTCCTCAATGTGCAAAAAACCACCCGTCAGAAGATTCCATTCGGTATTGCACAAATTGGCAAAGCCTTCAGAAATGAGATCGTTGCGCGGCAATTTATCTTCCGCATGCGCGAATTCGAGCAAATGGAAATGCAGTTTTTTATTCCGCCGGGCACCGATATGGAGTGGTACGAATATTGGAAAGCAACCCGTATGAAATGGCACAAAGCACTGGGCACGCCCGAAGAAAAGCTCCGCTTCCACGATCACATCAACCTTGCCCACTATGCCAAAGCTGCTGTAGATATTGAGTTTGAATTTCCGTTTGGCTTCAAGGAACTGGAAGGCATTCACGCACGCACGGATTTTGATCTGCGCAGCCACCAGGAATTATCGGGTAAAAAATTGCAGTATTTCGATCCCGAAAAGAACGAAAGCTACATACCGCACGTAGTGGAAACGTCCATCGGTTGCGACCGGATGTTTTTGGCGATGCTGAGCAATGCCTTGCAGGAAGAAGTAGTACCTGATGCTCAGGGCGAAGATTCAACCCGTGTGGTAATGAAACTACACCCCGCGCTGGCGCCGGTAAAATGCGCGGTGCTGCCATTGCTGAAAAATAAGGAAGACCTCACGAGTAAAGCCCGCGAAATGGTGGAGAAGCTGAAATTTTCTTTCCTGACGCAATACGATGAAAAAGATGCCATCGGTCGCCGCTACCGTCGCCAGGACGCAATCGGTACGCCTTATTGTGTAACCGTAGATTTCGAAACCCTCGAAGACAATACCGTGACCATCCGCGAGCGCGACTCGATGCAGCAGGAGCGCGTGCCCATTGATCGGGTGGAAGAAATCGTGAGCAAGCGCGTGGATATGAAAAACCTGTTGATGGAGGGTTAAGCCGATCGGAATGGAATCATACGAATTCGTCCTGTGGTTTTAGGGCGAATTTTATTTGATCATAACATAAAAGCCGAAGCTGCAACTTTGCAACCTCGGCTTTCTTGTTCAAGGGATGATGGGAAAATTATTTCACCAGTCGGGAAATGCCGTTGTATGTTCTGTCCACTACAACCGCGGTCAGGAAGCTCACTACCAAGCCAAGCGGTAAGCCTACAGCAAAGCTGTTCAGGAGCATACCAAAACTAAAACCAAGAGCTACGCCGACCAGCGCCCACATACCCAAAACAGATTTCGACTTTTTCATAAGATATGTAATTTTTAATTGTTTTTTTTGAAAATACCGGTCACAAACATCACCTAATAGAAGCGATCAGAATTTTATTCTAAAAATAAAAAAATAATTTTAAAATCTAATTCCAAATTTTATAACAAATGTATGGTAAAAAAAGTTTAAAATCCAAATTTTAGATAAAAACAAATTCAAAACGTATTTAAGACGAGGAGGTTTACGAAAGGTCACAAAATATTTTTCGCCAGCAAAAAAAATACAGCAGGAGTCTTTCTTTACAAAGAAAAAAATCCTACATTTGCATTCCGTTTTAAGAAAAGAAGAAATAATTATGAAAAAAGATACGCATCCGGAGAACTACAGATTGGTGGTATTCAAGGACTTCTCGAGCAATGACGCCTTCCTGACGCGCTCTTGTACCCCCACAAAGGACACCATCGTGTGGGAAGATGGCAAAGAATATCCATTGATCAAGCTGGAAATTTCCAGCTACTCCCATCCGTTTTTCACAGGTAAAATGAAATTTGTGGACACTGCCGGACGAATTGACAAATTCAACAAGAAATTCGCTAAATTCAGTCAGTCCAAAAATTCCTGATTGTATTGCATATTTCAACAAAAAAAGTCCCCTTCAATTAATGATCGGGACTTTTTTTGTATTATGTATTGTCATCTGAACAGCTTGCCCAATTAGCACAACAATATCAACGCCACAATTTTATCGGCTATGGCAAATATTATTTTGTTTGATAACGAAATTCGTGAACACCTGTTGCCGCTTACCTACACCCGCCCGGTTTGCGAGCTGCGCATCGGCATTCTTACAATCCGGGAAAAATGGGAGAAATGGATGAACGCCAAAGTGTCGTACATTACTCAGGATTACCTCGCCGAAAAATTTCCGATTGATTATGAAGAAGATAACTATTTGATCAATGGGTCGGTGCTACCATCTGACCAACTGTGCCGCTTGCTCAAGCAAATGGACATGGGTGAAGCCTTCCTCATCGGGGAAGAACTAATTGCCGCCCGACTTGACGGTGAGCAGATGGAGCAACTCATGCACGACGAAGATTTCGGAGAACTCAAGGGTTTTGACCTCCAGGACACACAATTCCTGAAAATCAATCACCTCTGGGATCTGTACCGACTGAATGATCAGGCGCTGCGCGAAGACTTTCAATTGCTCACACAAGGCAGGACGACTCAACCGGTCAGTCCGACTAATCGCTGTATCGGCGAAGAACAGATTTTTATGGAAGAAGGCGCCACCGTAGAATTCTCTACCCTTAATGCGACCACCGGTCCTATTTACATCGGTAAAAATGCGGAGGTGATGGAGGGTTGCATCATTCGTGGCGGACTGGCACTGTGCGAGGGCGCCACCTTGAAAATGGGCGCAAAAATCTATGGCGCTACGACCATTGGTCCCTATTCAAAGGCAGGCGGCGAAATCAACAACTCCATTCTGACCGCTTATTCCAATAAAGCGCATGATGGTTTCCTGGGCAATTCCGTACTCGGCGAATGGTGCAATATTGGCGCGGATTCCAACAACTCCAATCTGAAAAACGACTATGGCGAAATCAAACTCTGGAATTATCCTGCCGGACGATTTGTGCCCACCGGGCAACAATTCTGCGGTCTGTTCATGGGCGACCACTCCAAATGCGGCATCAACACCATGTTCAACACGGGCACCGTCGTAGGCGTATGCGCTAATATATTTGGCGAGGGCTACCCCCGAAATTTTGTTCCATCGTTCGTTTGGGGTGGTACCGCAGGCTACCAGACCTACCGCACTGAAAAAGCTTTCGAAGCCATGGAACGCATGATGGCGCGCCGAAATAAAGACTTTGATATTCAGGAACGACTCATACTCTTGCGAATTTTTGAAGAAACAGCCAAATACCGAACCTGGGAAAAGTAGGCAACCCGGAGTTGGCTATTTTTTGTTTGACGGAGCGTTCCGTGTGAATACCATAAAATAGTTGAGCATATTTTAAAAATAGTATTTAAAAAATAAAATATAAATCACTTATAATCAATTAATTAAAAATAAACATTTACTCGCACCTGTATAAACCATCACCTTAAAATGCACGAGCCCAGATGGAAAATATGGCTGAGCTATCTCGCTGAGATTCACATCGAAAGTGCTTCCAGTGAACTCAATCCGCACCTGTACGTGAGCCTGCGCAACGGACGCTATCAGTTGAGCACTGCCCATGCCATTTATTCTTACAGCGACCTGTATAGCAATTTTGACCAGGCTTTCCGCCAAATCAACCTCGACCGGCTTCCCGGCGATGAGGTGCTCATTCTCGGCTTTGGGCTGGGAAGTATTCCTTTGATCCTGGAAAAAAAAATGGGGCGGCATTATCACTACACCGCCATTGAAATAGACGAAACGGTACTGGAATTAGCCAGCCGCTATACATTGCCCGATCTAGAATCAAGTATCGTGTTGATCTGTGCCGATGCTTACGCTTTTGTCATGCAAACCGAGGCTACTTTTGATTTGATTTGCATGGATATTTTCCTCGATGATGAAGTTCCTCCCTTAGTTGAGTCGCTGGAGTTGCTGGAAGCACTGCGCGATGCATTAAATCCTGGCGGCGTGCTTTTGTTCAATCGCTTAGCCGCTCAAAGAGATGACGTGACCCGAACAGAAGCCTTTTTTCGCAATCGTTTTCTGCCGGTATTCCCAAATGGTATCTATCTGGACGTGGGCGGAAATTGGATATTGCTGAACGATCCGCATATCTTAACACTCCCGAAACGCTGATTTTATATAGCAATAACCTGAAAAATTTTCTCATTCCTTAGTTTTTTTTTATTTTACACGTGACTTTCAGAAAATGCTGCGTCAAAAAAACAAATTGTAATTATTTAATCAACAAAAAACTCTAAACTCATGTCTGTTAAAGCAAAATATCAGCCAGTTCTCGATTTAGGCGAAAAATTTCAAACCAAAGACGGTTACGTAGAAGAATTGGATGGCAAGCTAAAAATCGGTGGAACTGTTGAAACTCAATACCTGAAAAACAAACTGTGGGACAAAATCAAGGAAATCGGAGGAGAAAATCCAACAGACATTGCTGCCGACATTAAGGTAGAAGTGACCGATTACTATCACAAGCATACAGTAGAAAAAGGAGATACACTCTCCAAGATTGCGAAGGAGTACTACGACGACGCCAACAAATACATGAAGATTTTTAATGCCAATACGGACATCCTGAAGGACCCTGATTTGATCCATCCAGGTCAGGAACTGGTAATTCCTTTCGAATAATCGCGGCATACGATACCAAACTTATAGGGCTTTAGCCATCCGAGGCGAAGCCCTCCTGTATCATGTCAACTGAGCACCTCCTGCAGTACCTGATGTGCATGAATTTCCTGCAAATAATCAATATGAAGCCGATAGTAATTGAGTAAATGCTGCAACAGTTGGCGGCGTTGCGCGGTGTTCATTATCACTTCATGACAGGAAGCCGCACTGCAATGCAACAGCGACGAAAGAATCTGACTCAACTCCTCATCCAGGTAGTACGGATGTCCTGGCAGAGAATTTACAAAAACCCCTTCCTTCAGATCAAAAAAAGGCATCCCCGGATCGTATTCTCCTCCCGGCACAAAACCCAGAAATGCCGATAGCTCCAGCAAAAAGTGCAGATGTACATTGTTTACTGGCAGCGAAGTCTTATCTATATAGCAAAAAACTTCAAAAAGAAAATCAAAAAGTTGGGGGTTTTCTTCGGTATCATGTATCGTCTTTCGGGCGATTTCCGCAATAAAAAGTGCTATTGCCCCCTTTCGGACATCAAAGGGCAGCGACTGATAAACATGCGCCGCCTTGATCTCCTTAATATGATTGAGTTCGCGGTCATCGCGGCTATACGCCACCATTTCCACCAGCGACATTACCTGTAGCAGAGAAGCGTGTACCCGTGCTTTTTTGCTGCGCACTCCATTAACGATATACTTACGCAGGCCGCGTTGTTCGGTGTAGATGTCAGCAATGACACTGGTTTCACCATATTTGATGGTTTTAAGAATGATACCACGCGTTTTAATAAGCATTTGCTGCGTTTTGTCGCATTTTAATGTGTGAAAATCGAAAAAAACAGCTTTCCTGTAACGAAAGTTACAATTTTGTAGTCATATAAATAGTTGCAATGGCAACACTTTTAACATTCTTTTCAGCGCTTTTAACATGAAGGGCAATTTTGGAACGCAACTTTTGAAATAAAATTTTGTCCTTCGGCTGGTGTTTAGAAAGAAAATTCAGGATGCAGCAGGTCCGCAAATCAAAAAAAATTAACAAATAATTTATCTTCTTTCTTACACTAAATTACACCGAACATTGTTTTATTTGCGATGAAATTTTTTAACCAGACTGTTATAAAATTCTGTTACCCATGAAACACCAAATCATCCTGACCATCGGTTTCATTTTTATTATGCTCTTGTTGAGCGTAAATTACACAAACGCTGCTCACAACGATACTTTGTATGGCATTGTAGAGACGGCGAAAAATACTAGCGACGACTCCTCCGCGAAAGTTGCTACCATACGTGCTGCTCTTGTAGGACGGTGGGATAATCCTTTTTTTACCTTAGAAAGTCAGAATATCCACAATGGATCCCTCCGTTATCACTTCCGCGACAACGGTACTTATACCAAAACCCTGGGCGGCGCCGAAACACAGATTCAGGAAGAAGGTACCTGGGAGGTTTCTGAAGATGGCAAACACTTGCTGATGCGCTCGAAGAGCCTCTGCAATGGACAGGAAGTAGCCGTTACGCAGGTGGCTACGATCAAATATCTGCAATTGGACGAACTCGTACTTGAGCAATCCATCTGCGTGGATGGTGTTGCAGTAAGTGCGGAATCAAAGGACTTCTACTTTAATAAATATTAAAATATCGGCTATTGACCATTGACCATCCGCACAAAAAACACCGGTGGCAAATGGTCAATAGCAGAACTTAATCCGCTTCCCATTCCCAATTTTCAAGGTTATCTTGTTTATAATGTTGTTTTGTAAAAACGCGCTGTATTTGACGCTCCAGGATCAGCCGCGCCAGCGCAAGATTGGCAGGCTCTTCGGCAAAAGGGGAAAGCGCAGCATTTACCTTGCGTTCATCAATATCCAACCGATACATGAGACTGAGTAGAAATTCCAGCTTGTGGTCAATGAGATAAGCCACCTGATCGGCAAGCAAGCGCAGCAATTCTTCTTCGGTAAGCGTCTCCGCTGTTGATTGCAATTCAAAATCCCGAATAATCAGCGACCTGGCAGCATCCAGTTGTTCCTGGTTCATATGATTGTTTTTTAGTTATGCCAAAACGCTCCACAATTTGAATACGAAATTTGGCAAACTTCGTTATTCTTTTTTATTTCGCAAAAGCGACTCGCACTTCTTCATAAAACAGATAATCAAAAACCATTATTACCCATATTCATCTATGCTAACGCGCGAAACTGCCTATCAATTACTGACAGAACTGACCGAATCGCCGTCTCTGCTACGCCATGCCCGGAGTGTATCCATCGTCATGGAAGCTATGGCAAAGCATTTCGGCGACGACGAAGAAAAATTTGCTATCACCGGTCTGTTGCACGATGCCGATTACGAAAAGTATCCCGACCAGCATCCTCACATCATTGTGAAACGACTGCAGGATATGGGTGAAACCGAAATCGCTCACGCCATAGCAGGGCACTATACCAAATGGGAAGTCCCCCGCCAGTCTATGCTCGACAAGTGCATTGTCGCGGCAGACGAACTTACGGGTTTTATCATTGCGGCAGCCCTCATTCGCCCTACTAAATTGGAAGGCATGGATACCCAATCGGTGCTCAAGAAATTTAAAACCAAATCATTTGCCGCTACCGTTGATCGCGAAGAAGTACTCAAAGGCACGGCATTGCTGGGCTGGGAGCTTACGCAACTGATTGAATTTATTATTCCTGTTTTGTACCACCACCGGGAAGCACTGGAATTAGACTAATGCGAACGAGGCAATCCGCCGAAAATCCGTAACAATTTGCACCATTACAAAATGGACATCCACAGGCAATCAGGCGGTGGGCGATTTGGTTTTTTCATGTCACTACAATAAACGCAAGCTCTATTTAATATTTAATCAATTAAAAAATAAAATTTTAGACATTACTATTCTGAAGCCCCTTTTTTAAAAGGGCGTTTTTCGCTTTGGTGGTTGATAAAAGCCCGATTGATTCACCAAGCTAATGCATCAATTTTAGAGAGAATACCATGTCACATTTTTTTTATTTTTAAAAAAAAGAGGAGCAGTTCATTTTTTTTCTTTGTCTTAGAAA
>CAZQTF010000153.1:0-2634 GCA_964596135.1 uncultured Saprospiraceae bacterium
AGAAAAAGAACATAGTTTCTATACAACAAATTATAATCCGTAATCCATGAACGACCATACCTTCTTTCCATCTACGGCTCGATTATATGCCGTAAGTATTTCATCCATCGAAGATTAGTCAATTCATGATTCACCCATTTAAACGGGTTGAAAAGTTTTCGGATTATTTGAGGCAAGCAACAGAGAGAAAGGCTATTAAACAGCACGTTGAGGAAACGTAGCATATCGAAAGTGTTTAAAAAAAATAACAAATTATAATCCGATGCCACCAATACGGTAGCCCTGCGCGGTTTTGGCATGGTGCTTCTGTAATCTTCAAAATTCTACTCTTTTTATTCAATTGATTTCAAGATCGGATTGTAAAATGTTATCTGTGTTACCGCAGGATAATGATCTTTTGCATCATAAAAAAACCGCTTCCCCGCAGGGAAGCGATAAAGGTATTTTTATAGTTAAGGCGATTGGATTGTATGTGATTCACAAGAGCCGTTTTCAAGTGTATACTTAAATCGGTTTTTGGGATGGCCTCTCTCCTCATAGTAGGAGGGGGGCTTTTTTATTTACTATTTACCCGTGATTAATTATTATCGGGTGGCAATGGAAAAGAATATCAAAGCTTCCAATGACACCTGGCGTCTATTGGAAGCTTTACAAAAGCACTACACGCGTTCAATAATAATGGCCGAAGCACCGCCACCACCATTGCAGATGGCTGCCATGCCCACACTGGCATCTTTCCGACGAAGAACGTTCACCAGGGTGGTAACAATGCGTGCACCCGAAGCTCCAAGCGGATGCCCCAATGCCAGTGCGCCGCCGTGTACATTCATTCTGGCTTCATCTATGCCCAGGATTTGCTCGAATGCCATTGGTACCGTAGCAAATGCTTCGTTTACTTCAAAATAATCCACGTCTTTGATGTCCATGCCGGCACGTTTCAGTGCTTTGGGCGCAGCCAGGGCAGGAGTAGTAGTGAACCAAAGTGGCTCCTGCTCGGCATCAGCGAAACCAATGATTTTGGCGATCGGCTTTAATCCAAGTTGCTGCGCTTTTTCGGCGCTCACGAGAATGACGGCCGAAGCCCCATCACTGATGGGCGAAGAATTAGCCGCGGTTGCCGTGCCGTCTTTGGTGAAAGCCGGGCGCAGCGTCGGGATTTTGGCAAAATCTACTTTTTTAAACTGCTCGTCTTCCGAAATAAAGATCGGATCTCCTTTGCGTTGCGGCACAAGGACCGGAACAATTTCGTCTTTGAAAATACCGTTACCCGTATTTTCAGCGGTCAGTTGAAACGAGCGGATCGCAAACGCGTCCTGTGCTTCTCGTGAAAGGCTATATTCTTTTGCCGTATTGTCGGAGCAAATACCCATAGATACTTTGTCGTAGGCATCCAGCAAACCATCTTTTTCCAAACCGTCAATAAATTCGGCTTTACCATATTTGTAACCCCAGCGGGCATTTGGCACATAATACGGAACATTACTCATGCTTTCCATGCCGCCGGCAACGACTATTTCATTATGCCCCAGCATAATACTTTGCGCGCCAAACATGATGGATTTCATTCCAGATGCACAAACTTTATTGATGGTGGTGCAGGGTACATCATATCCGATACCGGCCCCCAGCGAAGCCTGACGCGCCGGCGCCTGACCGAGATTGGCAGAACAGACATTCCCCATAAACACTTCATCTATTTGTTGGGGGGCAACGCCTGCTTTTTCGAGTGCGCCCTTGATGGCGATGCTGCCCAGTTCGGTTGCACTCATGCCGGCAAACATACCGCCGAAGCTGCCAATGGGCGTGCGCACAGCAGAAACTATCAATACTTCTTTCATTTCGAATTCGATTTTATTGGTTGATAAACGATTTGAGCGCTCAAAAATAAGACGTTTTGAAAAGTACTCGTTGCAAATTACAAACAGAAGTCGCTTTCAATGATGATTTTTTTAAAAAAAGCGGGTTGACTTTGGCGGATGGAACGCTTGCTCCGGCTGTCAAATGCTTTCTGGCATTATTGCAGGATCAATTTTCCATTGGCAAATCCTTTTTCTCCCCATAGCCGGAAAAAATAAACACCATTTGCCAAGCCATTTCGCCTGAAGCGGATTTCATTGTCCGTAATGTCCGAAAAACGTTGTACAAGCCTGCCATTGATGTCGGTGATCTCCATTTGGAAAGCGCGACGATCGGGATTGTAAAACGAAATCGCCGTTTCCGAATGAAAAGGATTGGGTGCTATTCGCACATTTTTGATCTGATGAAGAACAGAAACGCCAGTTGTTTGCCAAAAAGCGCAGTTATCTTCGATTTGAGTGATGATGCGCTCGTAATTACTGTTGACCACATCCACCACTTTTTTGATGCAAATGGTATCCAGGTAGGTTTTGAAAAAATGAATACGGCACAGTGGCTGATATTGGTCAGATTTGGTAATCACAGAATCCTGATAGGAAATACCCACGATCGTGCCATCCGTCATGCTGGTACGCGGCGCAATGGGGTAGGAGCCATCGTTGACCAGATTTTCTACATAAGCAATGTATATGCCTTCCATTTCAAACTGGTAAGCATTGACCTCTAAATGAGGATTGCGTATGCCGACATCCACATATTGATACTCCCAGTTTACAT
>CAZQTF010000153.1:2734-9476 GCA_964596135.1 uncultured Saprospiraceae bacterium
GCATCGTTGATGTTTTGCAAGCCATTTTCGTCCACATCGCCGGCGATGGCATTGCCCGCGCAGGTGCCGCTGCAATCGGGCTGAGCCGCGCCGTAAGGTACCCCCAGGCAATCGGTGAATGCATTGCACTCCGGTTCGACAAAAACACGCAGCTTGCCCGATGATCGGTCTAAACGGATGCACACCTGCGCCCAGTTGTTATTTATGTCTTTTTCTACCTGCCCCAGTGCATCGGGCAGGTTTTTCCAATTGATGCGAGCCACAAAAGTATAACGCCCATCGGGCACATCGGTCAGGTCAATCCACTGGCATTGCAAATTCGACCAGTAATTATCATAACAGCCGGCGCTGATACCCATATTGTCGCAACCGTATTTGGGCACCACGCCCGGGCGGCAGCCAAAATCCGTTACGCAAAATCCATATTTGAAGCCAATCGGCAGAATGGTTCCATCTTCACGATAAAGCACATACTCGGCATAGCTATCGTAATGATAATGATTATGGCAATTATTATAACTAAATAATGGATTGTCGGCACTCGGTTTGCCAATATAATAATCTCGCTCGCCTATATTTTCGATTAAAGTGGTAAAACGCATGACATCCCGCACGCCGTAGCCGCGCAGACAACCTTCCTGAATCAGGCAGTAATCGCTGACCTGGATTTGATCTAACCGGATAGACTGCATCAGTGAATCCTGCCGAATGCGTAAATCAGGACCTTTGGGGCATCGGTAGTGCCCTGGGGGGAGGCAGGAGCCATCATCAATGGTTGCCAGCGGATTGTAATTGCAGGATTGCGGGTTTGTGCATCCTTTGACGGGACCTTCAAAAGTTAGCTTCCAATGAATACTATCGGTGCAGGCATTATCCTTTTCCCCAATCCGGATGTAATAATTTTTTCCCTTGTGTAAATAACCCACAATTGCCGCTAATGGTGCGCAGGGGTTTTCATCATCATTAAACAGAATGGTACTTTCATTGTCTTCTCCAACAGTGATACCGTCGCAATGATCATATATCCAGATTTTGGTATCGCAGGCATTGGCATCGCAGGTGGAAATACGGTAAATACCAGTTGAATCAGGCATAAACACATACCAGGTGTCGTCGAAGTCGGTAGCGTATTGCCCCATATAAATTGGGATCGAAGTATTGCAAATTTCGCCTGGTGCGCATTGAAAGAAAATGGATTTCGATTTGCCGAAAGCGCCTCCCGAGGCGATGAGATTGCCGTCGAGCCAAAGTTTGTAATGACCGATTGAACCGATTCCATCCCCGAAACTGTCATAAATATCAAAACGCATGCACAAACTGGCAGGAATACAAACGGTATCGCGGTAGATTTTTTTGTTGCCATAAGTATTGTAGTTGACCCAAGCGTAAAGCGAACCGTTTTTATCTTTTACTTCCCAGGCGGTTTCATAGCCGTAGCTATCGGTTTTAATTTCCACGATTAGTTCAGAATGATTCTCCAAACAAATCGTCTGAGCCCGTAAAAGGTTACAGGCAAGCAAGGTTAGGAGCATTAGTAAGCGCATAGTGTTACTAAACCGGATTTTTAGGTCTTTAAATTAAGCTTTTCTGCCTAATGAAGTAGTGTTAACGTGTTTATCCTCAAGAAAATAAAAAATAGGGGTAAGGAACTTGACAATACGGGGGAATGTTTGTATCTTTGCATGCCAATTTAAAATCGCGGCGTGGAGCAGTTGGTAGCTCGTCGGGCTCATAACCCGAAGGTCGTAGGTTCAAGTCCTGCCGCCGCTACAAAGACTAAAGCTGAGAGCATATTGCTCCCGGCTTTTTTTTATGTTGTCAAATTTGTGCTTCACATAATATATTGATCGCACATATTTTCTACGCTCGTCAGTACGACAAAATTTGTGTTGATCAGGCTTCCAATTTATGCCTGAACGAAAAAAGCGCGCTGTTCATAGTATCTATTTTTTTATACGTAATCGCAGTATTTTAGTTTCAAAAAAAATTAAATATCAGAATAACATTCTTCCTACATTTGTCAAAATCAGGACATTAGCGCAATAAATTTTCTTCCAACAACAACTCTCTCCCCGACATTTTTTGTTTCTCTCCTCAGAAATCAAAATAGGAATATGGACGGCGCAACATTGCTGCAATTAGCTGAGAAACTGCTGTTTCAGGTGAAGTCAGGCGATCCCACTGAAGAAACCGAACGGGCGTTGGCAGGGTACGAAAAAGGGGTTTTAAAGGTATCTTTGAGGACGGATCGCCAAAAAAAAGCCTTTTGGATCAATATTTATAATGCATATTTTCAAATATTGGCGGTGCGCAACCGAATTGGCAAGCCTTCCATTTACCGCGCGCCGCTGGTAAAAATTGCCGGTCTAATGCTTAGCCTGGATGAAATCGAGCACGGTATTCTCCGGAAATATCGCTATAAGCCTGCTTTGGGATTTCTGCCGGATCCTTTTGCCAGGCGTGCCATCAAACAACTGGCGGTGGAAAAGATGGATTATCGGATTCATTTTGCGCTGAATTGCGGCGCTGTAAGCTGCCCGCCAATCGCTTTCTACCAGGCAGACAATATTGACGCCCAATTGGAAGTAGCGACCAGATCATTTCTGAAATCCGAAACCGAATGCCACCCCAAGCAAAAAGAAATCTACGTCAGTCGGCTGATGCTTTGGTATCTTGGTGATTTTGGCGGTTATCGCGGCATTAAGCGGATGCTGCGGCAAAAGCTCAATTTTGCAACCCGTGGCAATAAAATTGTGTTTAAAGCCTACGATTGGAATGAGCGGTTGCAATACTTTGCAGCAAATGAAACGGAATGGCGGCTACGCCAGCGTAATTTGCTTGTCTAAATAAACATCTTGGATAGCGTTTAAAATTTGAACGCCTTCCTGCATTGGCCTCTGGAATGCCTTTCTGCCCGAAATCAACCCGGAACCACCTGCGCGTTTGTTGATTACTGCGGTGCGCACTGCTTCGCTCAGATCGTTCTCACCGGAGGAAGCCCCCCCGGAATTGATCAATCCAATTTTACCCATATAGCAATTTGCAACCTGATAGCGACACAAATCAATCGGATGATCAGAAGTAAGTTCTGAATAGATCCGTTTGTCGAGCTTGCCGTAGGAAGAACCGCCGCTGTTGAGCGCTATAAAACCGCCATTGTTTTCCGGCAATTTCTGTTTGATAAGATCTGCCTGAATCGTGACGCCGAGGTGGTTTGCCTGCCCCGTCAGGTCTGCCGAAACATGATAATCCTTATCTTGCTTGAATGCCAGATTACGCAGGTAGCACCACAGGATTGTTGCCATGCCGAGTTCATGCGCCTCTTCAAATGCTTCTGCGACTTCCACAATTTGCCTGCCCGACTCCGCCGACCCAAAATAAATGGTGGCGCCAACTGCTACCGCGCCCAGATTCCAGGCTTCCCGCACCGATCCAAACATAATTTGGTCGTATTGATTAGGATAGGTTAGGAGCTCGTTGTGGTTGATTTTTACAATAAAGGGAATGCGATGCGCGTAGCGCCGGGAATACAATGCCAATCCGCCAAAGGTAGTTGCTACCGCATTACAGCCCCCTTCGATCGCCAGCTTCAGAATATTTTCCGGGTCAAAATAAATAGGATTGGGCGCAAAAGATGCACCACCGCTGTGTTCAATGCCCTGATCCACCGGCAAAATGGACAGATACCCCGTGCCGCTCAGCCGTCCGTGATGGTAGATTTGCCCCAGGCTCCTCAATGTTTGCGGATGCCGGTTGGAATCAACAAAAACATCTTGCACCGGATCGGGCGTAGGCGCATGAATCATATCTCTGGAGATTGTACTACAGGTATGTTCCAGCAGATAAGAGGCTTCGGCGCCTAACAATGCTGCGATGTTGATAGCCATAACCTGGATGTGAATTGGGTTAGGAAATAAAGCAAAATAGGTGCATTCAATGAAACACAATATACACAAAACGCTCGTAATTTTTAAGAGAAATTTTGGGTACTCTGCAACAATAGCAGGCAGTGCTTGAAAAAGCAAATGCTGATCAAAAAAGTTATCACCGCGTTAAGAATTGTTAAAAACTACGTTAAACGCGTGACTTCGGCTATTTTTGCGCCTGCAAGTCAAATCATTGCACCTATGCCTGATACCAAATCAAATCAAACCGATGCGGAGCGGCCGCCGGTTTTCCGTACGTGGAATCAACTCTACGCTTTCACGCTCATCATGCACCTGCTCATCGTGGCGCTTTTTTATCTGTTTAAAATTGCCTATTCTTAACCTCCTGAACCAGCGGCAATAAAATTACAAGTAACAAAATCACAACTCTTCTCCATGAATGTACTCGATTGGATTGTAATGTTTGGTACCCTCTTCGCGATTGTGGCTTACGGCATCTGGAAAACCCGCCACGTGCGGACTTCGAGAAGCTACCTGCGCGGCGATGACGACCTAAAATGGTGGACGATCGGGCTTTCGATCATGGCGACGCAGGCAAGCGCCATTACTTTCCTGTCCACACCAGGGCAGGCATACGACGATGGGATGCGCTTCGTGCAATTCTACTTCGGGATGCCGCTGGCAATGGTGTTTCTATCTATCGTCGTGTTGCCGATTTTCTATCGGCTCAAAGTGTACACGGCTTACGAATACCTCGAAAATCGATTTGATTTAAAAACCCGCACCCTGACCGCCATCCTCTTCCTAATCTCGCGGGGGCTGGCTGCTGGGCTGACGATTTACGCGCCATCCATTATCCTTTCTGCCATCATGGGCTGGTCACTCAACTGGACGATTCTGTTGATGGGCGTTTTTGTAATTTTTTACACCGTTATGGGCGGAACCAAGGCCGTGAGTGTTACGCAAAAACAACAAATGGCTGTTATTTTATTGGGAATGTTCACAGCGGCAGCCATTTTAGTGTTCAAATTACCCAAAGATGTAAGCTTCAGCGATGCAATAAGCCTTGCCGGAAAAATGGGTAAACTGAATACAATTGATTTTAAATTCGACTGGGAAAACCGCTACAATCTTTGGACAGGTATGTTTGCCAGCGTTTTTTTATTTTTGTCTTATTTTGGCACCGATCAGTCGCAAGTGCAGCGTTACCTGTCGGGACTTTCCCTCAAAGAAGGTAGAATTGGCTTGCTGTTCAATGGCATTCTCAAAGTACCTATGCAGTTTCTGATCCTGTTTGTGGGGATTCTCGTATTTGTCTTTTTTCAATTCAACCGACCGCCGGTGCATTTCAACAATGCCAATCTGGAACGACTGCAAAACACGGAACTCCAAACCCAATACCAAACGCTCGACGCACAACACGCCGCTGTTTTTGAACAACAACAAGCAGAAGTGCGACAACTCCTCCGCGCCCTGGACGCGAATGACCAGATTGCCATCCGCACGGCGCAAGACCGCATCGCCGAATTACACCAACAGGATGTAGCCATCCGCGACCAAGTGAAAAGCCTCATTACGCAGTATTACCCGGAAGCCCAAACGAACGACCGCGACTACGTTTTCCTTACTTTTGTCATCAATTATCTCCCTGCTGGTATCATTGGCTTGCTTTTGGCAGTGATCTTCAGCGCCGCCTGGTCTTCTACCTCCTCGGAGCTAAGCGCCCTGGCGACAACAACGGTGGTGGACATTTATCGGCGCTCCTTTGTGAAAGAAGCCACCGACCGGCACTATCTGCTCGCGTCAAAATGGTTCACGATGCTGTGGGGCGCCATTGCCCTGGGCTTTGCCGTTGTTGCCGATTTATTTGAAAACCTCATCCAGGCGGTGAATATTATTGGTTCGCTGTTTTATGGTGTTATTCTCGGCATTTTCTTTGTGGCATTTTTTATGAAAAAAGTTGGTGGTCACGCTACATTTCTGGCTGCTATCATTGGCGAAGCCATTATTCTTAGCATTTATTTTTTCGGAGATGTAGCGTTTCTGTGGCTTAATCTCATCGGATGTGCCGTCGTAATGGCGCTTGCGTGGCTCTTGCAGTTGCTGCTGCCTCCATCATCCAAAACAATAGCATCATAATATCTACGTCAAAGTAAATAAAGATTTATCAAAATCAAGTCGTAGATTTTTTAAATACCCAAAAGGGATCAAATACTTACCGGAATTTGATTGTAGCTAATTACTTATTTAGCAGGTTGTATCAAATCCCAGAGATTGCCATACAAATCGGCAAAAACCGCTACAGTGCCAAAGGTTTCCACCGAAGGCGGACGGACAATTTTGATCTGCTGATCCAGCAAATGTTGGTAATCCCGCTCGAAGTGGTCGGTGTGCAAAAAAAGGAAAACGCGACCGCCGGTTTGATTGCCAACGCGGCTTTTTTGCTCTTCATTGGCGGCTTTGGCGAGTAGCAGACGGCATCCGTCGGAACCAGGTGGCGCAAGCACTACCCAGCGTTTGGTTTCACTGAGAACAGTGTCTTCAAGCAGCGTAAAATGTAGTTTTTGAGTATAAAATGTAATGGCTTCATCATAATCATGCACGACCAGGGCGATTTGGGCAATGTATTGCTTCACGGCAGCTATAGTATTGATGAATGCCCAAAATACTTCAATTTCCCCGATTTTTACAGTACTTCAATTCACTTTTAACAAAACGCACTTGTTTAAAACATTCATTATCAATTTTATCTCGCGAAAAGTGATGCACAAGCAGCAAAAAGTAATATAAATAAAAAAGGGCAGCAAGTTTATTTCCTGCTACCCGATTTTATTTACTTGTTATTTGTTTTTAGC
>CAZQTF010000154.1:0-9432 GCA_964596135.1 uncultured Saprospiraceae bacterium
AGTCTAACATAAAGCATTGATTATCAATTAAAATCTGTAAACTGCGTAACTCCTATTAAATAAAGAGGACGGCGTGACGATCATCCAGGTGACGCATTCCGAGAAAAACGCTGAGTTTGGCTCGCGCACCATCCATTTGCTGGACGGAATGGTGCAAGGGTGATTCTGGGTATTGATTTTAAATTGTTAAGGTGTTATAGTTTTTACTGTGCTGTAAATGATTTATTATAACACCTTAACGGTATTATATTATTTCACAATTACATTAAATATCTGTTCGGCGTCGGTCTCGCCGGTATTGCAAGGATTGGCGTTGTTTTTGTCTGGTTCGTGCTTGAGTGATACTTTTAAGGTACCATTGCCGGCAGCGCCCGTTTTGAGGGTACTTGCCAGCCCCAACGGCTTGCCATTGTCATCTGTATCCTGGACGGCAGGGGAGGGAATTGCACCGGAACCTACTAAACAAACGAGGTGTTCATTGCTTTCTTCTTCCACTTCTTCCGTGAGGTTTTCGGCCGGCGTTTTGGATTCATCCAGGAAGGCTACGGTTAAGGCATAATCGGTATTTGCGGCAAGCTGAATGTCCTGTACCACCGGTGGATTTCCGCCGTCGCCGTCAAGGTCTTTGGCGGTCGCCGTAATGACATTTCCACCTCCGGTGAAGGTGAGTTGAATAGTGGTGATCAATTCCTGTTCATTGTCAGGAGCGTCATCATCATCTTTGTCGCAACTCGTCGTGGTGAAAAGAATCGCCGGGATCAACAACACAAATGTTGCCAGCAACTTGCGATATTTAGTCTTCATGTTATTGAAAAATTTAAAGTTTTAAAAAATGTTATAAATTTGATGTATTGGGAATGATATTTTAAATATGTTGGTTTTAATATTTCTGTGTAATAAGTATTTGTGAATCAGGATTTTAATCCAAAAGGAACTTTTATTCGCAATGAAATATTTCTGCCCAGTTCATCCGTGAAATACCGAAACCGGTTGAGGTATTCGCGGTAGCTTTTGTTGAATAGGTTTGATACCATCAAACCTGCCTCGATCGGCTGTTTGCGCCAGTAAAAGGTGGCGCCTCCTTCCAGATCAAACCGGGCGTATCCCGGCGGCGGGGGGGCATAGTCGGTATTGGTGGGTACGCGGGTTTGCTTTAGCACATTGATCATGGTGAAACGGAGGAACGGCGCTTCTGTATCTTTTTTATGGTTAAAGGTATATTTCAAGCCGTGCTGAAAACGATCGGCAGGCATAAATACAAGATAATCATCAACGTTTCGATTCCAGGCGCGTAGCAGTGAAACGCGCGATTCCAGCATCCAGTTGGAGATAAATTCATAGTCCATGCTCCAGTCCAATCCTGTAAGGCGGGCATTTGCTTGCTTGTATTCAAATGCCGGGAACGCCCCCCGGATCGTCAGTTGAGGTTGCGCCCGTGGTTCCAGGAAAATAAAGTTTTGAATGGTATTATAATATATATTCAGGCTGGCGGTAAAGTTATGATTGTTATTTAGCTCTGTTGTCAGGCTGGTATTGAGCGCTCGTTCAGGCTGGAGGTTGGGGTTGCCTTGCTCGTAAGAAGCCGAGCCGTGGTGTACGCCATCACTATACAATTCGCTGACGTTGGGCGCCCGCCAGGCAGAGCCAACATTTAGGCGCAAGGTCAACATTTTAGGTAATTTGTAAATAGCGCCGAAAGTACCGGAAATATTGCTGAAATTCAATTTCTGCCCGATCGTATCGCGCCCTTGATTGCCAACCGACATCCAGCGATAGTCATACCGCACACCGGCTTCGAGTTCCAGAGGAAATGGATAATTTTTCCAGCGTTCGATCCAGAAAGCGCTTGCATTGTAGCTGTCGTAATCGGGAATAAGCGCACCCCGGTCGGTGGTGTTGGTTTGTTGCATAAAATTCAGCCCCAGATCGCCGCGTAGATTCAGGAGCGGCTTGTGTTCCCAGGTTAGATCGGCGGTATGCGTGGTTAGTTCCAGTTCAATACTGGGCACAGAGATTTCGTTTGGCAGTTCATTAAACTGCTTGTGTGCGTCAAATTCCTGGCGGCGATTGAATTGGCGGGCGTACTGAATGTTCAGCTTGCCGACTTCACCCGTCTGTAGTGTCGAACTCAGTTTTAATAATTCGTACGAAATTCGTTGCTGCGGTCTGCCCAATTTGTAAGAAAAGAAACCGTCCTGCAAGGGTCTTTCCCGTTCGATGGCATTTTGCAAATCAGTCAGATTGCCGATGTGCGAATCCCGGAAAATGCCGATTTTGGTGTAAAACCTTGAATAAAAAGCGTTTATGTCGAATTTTTCTTTTTTTAAACCTGCGCTCCAAGAGAAGTTGTATTCCTCCACACCAGTGTTGTTGAGAAAATAATCAGGCGTTTGCAAATTGCCTCCCCTTTTTATCGTGCCTTGCATGCGACCGCTTAGCGGCAATCTGCCGCCCAATCTGCCCTGTACGATTCCGGAAGCGACGCCAGTGCTACCATTGCTGAACCCCTGCAGGTTGAATTCTCCGCCAATGCCCGGTTGCTCGGGTAGTGCGCGTGGCTCCACCAGAATTACGCCGCCGATGGCGTCCGCGCCATAACGTACGCCCGCCGCGCCTTTGACCACACTGATTTTGTCGGCAATAAAGGGATCAATCTCCGGAGCGTGCTCCGAACCCCACTGCTGGCTTTCCTGCCGTATGCCGTTGTTCAAAATTAAAATCCGGCTGCTGTGCAAACCCTGAATCACGGGCTTGGCAATCGTTGCACCGGTGTTGAGCATCGTCACGCCTGGCAGCCGTTTCAACGATTCCGCTAAGGGTAAACCACGGGTGGATTCAAGCTCCGCGCCTTGTATTTCATTGGTTGCCTGCGTATTTTGCAATTGGATTGCCTGTTCGGTTACGGTTACTTTTTCCAGCAGTACTGCTTCTTCGTGCAGCCTGAAATCTTTGATCATGCTCGCCGTCAGATGGAAAGAATGCTCTTCGTGCGTGCAGCCAAGCATGGAGCATACAAGGGTGTAGTCGCCGGGGCACAGATTTTTTATCTCATAATAGCCCTGCTCATCAGATACGGTTCCTGTGTTGGTTCCTGCAATGGCGACATTGGCAAAAGCCAGTGGTTTGTTGGTTTCGATGCTAAACACCTGCCCCCGGATACTCAAAGTGCAACGGTCTTGCGCCATTCCTTTGGTATGCAATGCAGCCAGCAACAACAACGATAGCCCTATTTTTAGATAATTTTTGATCATGATAATAGTCTTAACGCTCTTTTTTGAAGCAGTGTTGCAAAAATAACAAAAAAATGCATCATTGTTGCAAAAAAAAATTAACTTTGGGCTGTTAAACTTGTTAACAAGTAGTGATTAGCCAAATGCTGGCGCGACGTTGAGGAAAAATATATTTTTGTAAAAAATGTAAAAATGTATGAGCACGAGTGCAGAAGGTTTACTGAAACTCCACAGTTTGCGCAAAACGGCGGTGCGCATGCAGGTATTAGATATTTTTTTGAGTACCCGCGAGGCATTGTCGCATAATGATATTGAAGAGCATTTTGATCAAGTGGATCGGATTACGTTGTATCGTACTTTAAAAACTTTTGAAGATAAAGGAGTTATACATAAGGCTATTGATGGTAGCGATAAGCCGAAGTACGCGTTGTGCCATAGCGGTTGTGACGAACATGAGCATCGTGATCACCACGCCCATTTCCATTGCGATGACTGTGGTAAAACTTACTGCCTTGACGAAGTGGAAGCACCTTCTGTACAAGCGCCGGGTGGGTTTCAGGTGGCTGTTACCTATCTGGTAGTGACTGGTAAATGCGAGACTTGTGCTGTTTAATTAATTGGAAATGAGTCAGTTGAAACAAAATAATCTCCTGTTTGCTTTCGTTTTTCTGCTTTTTATTTCCTGCAATATTTCCCGAAAGGAAAGTCCGGAATTGCAGGAAGCGGCAAAAGTGCATACGCAGGCGATCAAAATTGAAAAAGAGCTGAAACCGCAACTGGAACAATTGATTCAGATCAAAAACAGCATCAATGTGCAGGGTAGGGCGCTAACTTCCCAAGAGCTTGCGCTGGTGACACAAATTGAGTCCATCGAACATAGCTACGCCTTTTGGGAAGAGCATCATGTGGAAGTGCCGGGGCATATCCATCATCACGATCATGCGCATCACAATCACGGTGCAAAACTCGAACTTGCGCCGGCAGATATGCTGGCAGTACAGCGTGAATTCAGAGACTCGATTGTTGCTATCCGGCAGCGGGTAGCGCAAACGCTACAACTGGCAAGGTCGGTAAGGGATATGTAGTATTGGTTTTGCCAAATAAAAATAAGCGGAAGTGGAATACTTCCACTTTTTTTGGCATTATTTTAAAATTGCAACATTGTTGCATTATGAAAGAAAAGTTCTTTGGTCTTCATTTGGATTTTGTGGGTTTTTGGGCTTCAATGCTCTGTGCGGTTCATTGTATGGCAGTGCCGATGGTGGTTACATTTGGTACAACGGGCGGGCTCACCTGGCTGTCTAATCCCTGGCTGGAATTTGGCTTCATTGGCATGAGCGTCGTCGTGGCGAGTTGGTCGCTGACCAAAAGCTATTTCCAGCATCACCGGCGTTTCACAGCGATCACAGTGGTAGTTGGCGGATTTATATTACTGATTTTGAGTCGGTTTGTCGAGCACGAGTGGGAGCCGATACTGGCAGTGCTCGGCGGCGTCACTATCGCAGCGGCACACCTGATCAATTGGCAGCTTTGTCGTCATTGCAATAGTAGCTGCGCCTTGAAAAAAAAGCGAACAAAATCACCAACGCTTTCGGTGCTGCACTCCGTCTTAAAAAAACTAGAGCAGTAACCGCTGCTCTATACTTTAAGTGTTTGATTAGCAATTTCATGCCGGGGGAGATCTTGTGTCTTTTCCGGTTTTTTATTTTAGATCCTATTGACTCAAAATGGGATATTCAACTTCTCAAACACCTGCTGGGGGCTTTTTTGCGTTGGTTCTCTTTTCAACAATCATGGATCCCTTCCGGTAAAGGATCGTTGGGTAAAGTGGAAAAATACAACTTGGATTTATTTTGAATTAGTCCAAATAAACTTTTTGTATTTATTTTTGTCTTTGCAAAAAAAGGAAAGGGCTATGGAAGAAACACAGCAAGGAAAAGAATATGGCGATTTGATTGCGCAACATATTGAAAATGAGTACACACAGGAAAGAATTGCCTGCTTGGATGATTACAGCAATGTGCTGTCATATCCTGCACGCGGATTGAGCATTGTGGAGCAGGAGATTGCCTCTCGCGATGGCGTCTGGGTAGTCTTTCTGATTTTTATTGATTTGGAGCATCCGTTTTCGTTTACGCGCGTGCCTGTAAAAATCTGCCCTTCGCGCCGGATTGCCGAGATTATGGCGGCTTACATGCGCCGGGCGCACTCGCTGGATCTGGAACTGGCATTT
This sequence comes from uncultured Saprospiraceae bacterium, assembly GCA_964596135.1. Taxonomy (GTDB): domain Bacteria; phylum Bacteroidota; class Bacteroidia; order Chitinophagales; family Saprospiraceae; genus JADJNW01. The sequence continues at coordinate 5,464 of CAZQTF010000154.1, forward strand.
CACGCCGGTTCGGATGAACTGGACTGCTCCTGGAATTGAGCGTACCGTTGACGCAGGCGTTTATGCCGATTGCGAAAGATGCCCTGATAAATCGCTCGCAGCAATACTCCCAACACCTCCGCCTGGGGCGCGAACTCAACCTCATCGGTCAGCAGCGTTTTGTTGCCTTTGGATTCCAGCCTGCGCTGATGCCGCCAGAAATGGTGCATCACCGAGTAAGAGTATTCGTGAAAACCTTCGCCGGGCTTGATTTCCTCAAACCGCAGAAAATGCTGATCTACCGGCAAAAAACCAAAAAGCAAAATCCAACTGCTGAACAACACCTGTTTCGTTGCTACAGGTTGGCTCCAGTCGGCGTCCTTGGGATAGGTCATACGCACATACGGAAACAGCTCGTCGTTTACCTTTTTCATATCAAAAACATCGCGCCAGACAACTGCTGCGGGTGCGTTCAATTCGGAAGCAATGGAAAAAGAAAAAACTTTCATTCGTCTTATTTTCCTGTAAAACAATCGAAAACACTGCAAGGCTCGGTGCGTCGGGGCATAATTTTGCAAATTATGCTAAAACAGGGTTTATAAAGATACCTAATGTTAGGTATTAATGTTGTTAAAACTGGGTAATTTTTCATTGATGGTGACAATTGTCACCAGAATGTGAACACAGGGCATCTAAATTGGTGTTACATTTGTGCGATTATTTAGACTTAATTAAGATAAAAACCGTGGTAGCAATTCCAACAATAGCAAGTAAGCAATTAACGGTCGCAATGCTTGGTTCGTCCGGTATTGTAGCGCAGTTTACGAATAACCAGATTGGCAGTAAATTACTGGCAATGGGCGTGTTGCCGGGAAATAAAATAGAAGTGGTGCGTGAAGCGCCTTTTGGGGGTGGCGTTATTGTAAAAGTGGATAATAATTTTTTGGCGTTGCGGAAGCAGGAAGCAGCATGTATTCTTCTCAAGTGAGTGTGCAGGATTCCAATGTAGAAAAAAAGCCTTTTGTTTTTGCGGTGGTGGGTAATCCCAACTCCGGTAAATCTACTGTTTTTAATCATCTGACCGGTTTGCGCCAAAAAGTGGGCAATTTTCCGGGCGTTACTATTGATAAAAAACTGGGCAAATTACAACTCGATGAGCAACATGAAGTAACGCTGATTGATTTTCCTGGTACGTACAGCCTTTATCCTACCTCGTTGGATGAGCGCATTGTTGTGCAAACCCTGACCCATCCGCAAGACGAAAATTATCCTGACGCGGTCGTTTACGTGGCGGACGTAAACCGCCTCGAGAAACATTTATTGTTCTTTACCCAGATAAAAGATCTTGGACTGCCAGTAATCCTGGCGCTCAACATGGCAGATCAGGCTGAAAAAGAGGGCGTTGAGGTGAACACCGATTTTTTGGCAAAGGAGTTTAATGCTCCGGTTGTAGCGATTAGCGGACGTACTGGTGCAGGTTTTGATCGCCTCAGGCAGGAAATGCTATCTACTATCGTCAATCCTCATCAAAAGAAGCCTCCCTTTTACTTGCTTGCCGCGAAGGAACAAAAAATGGCGCACGCAGTTGCTCGGATTGCTGATGTACACTCTGATTTTCAGGCGGTTCTGATTGCGCATCACTACGAATGGCTACCTTTTTTGGAGGACGCGCAGCGCCAATCCATTGGTAAGCAGATACATGAAATTGGCTTCGTCAGCCTGCAACAACAGGTTGAGGAAACGATGTTGCGCTACGATACATTTACACCCATTGTACGAACGGCATTGCGGAGAGCCAAGCAAAATAACCGCCCGTCGCTTACCGAAAAAATAGACAACATTCTTACCCACCGTATCGCCGGCCCGCTCATTTTCTTTGCCTTGATGGTACTGGTGTTTCAGGCGATTTTCAGTTGGGCAAGCTACCCTATGGACTGGATTGAAGGAATTTTTACGCAAGCAGGCGGTTGGGTGAAATATGCGCTCGGCTCCGGCTGGCTGTCCAGCCTTATTGCCGATGGAATTCTGGCAGGATTGGGGGGCATTTTGGTCTTTATTCCCCAAATTGCTATTCTATTTTTCCTGATTTCCATTTTGGAAGAGGTAGGCTACATGGCGCGGGTTGCTTTTATTTTTGACCGCATCATGCAGTTTTTTGGGATGAACGGACGCAGCATCGTGGCGTTAATCTCCGGCGGCGCCTGTGCTATTCCGGCGATTATGAGTACCCGCACGATCAGCAACTGGAAAGAGCGCCTCATTACCATCATGGTCACGCCGATGATCAGTTGCTCGGCGCGTATTCCCGTGTATATCGTACTGATCGGATTCGTGGTGCCAGACGGCGCACTCGGCGGTTGGGGGCAAGGTCTGGCAATGATGGCACTCTATTTTCTGGGTATTGTTGGGGCACTTTTATCCGCTTTTATATTTAAATTGATTTTAAAAACCAAAGACCGGAGCTTCTTGATGCTCGAACTTCCTGAATATCGGGTGCCGGTGCTGCGGAATGTGGGTTTTACGGTTTGGGAAAAAGTGAAATCATTTGTGACCGAAGCTGGCAAAATCATCATCGTGATTTCCATCATTCTTTGGGCGCTGGCAAGTTTCGGTCCACCCGACCGTATGGCTCAGGCAGAAACACAAGCCAGAACAATCGCTCTGATGCAGAACCTGGACGATGAAGAAACCCAGAACCTAATCGCTGCCCGCCAGATCGAAGCTTCCTTTGCCGGGATACTGGGTAAAGCGCTTGAACCTGCAATTAAACCCCTCGGCTTTGACTGGAAAATCGGCATTGCGCTCATTACTTCGTTCGCGGCGCGGGAGGTCTTTGTCGGTACAATGGCAACGATCTATAGCATCGGCAGCGCCGCAGATGAATACTCCATCCGCGATCAAATGACAAAAGAACGCAACTACGTGACCGGCAAACCCGTCTATACTCTGGCAACTTCACTATCGCTTTTGATCTTTTACGTTTTTGCTATGCAGTGCATGAGCACCCTCGCCGTTGTAAAACGCGAAACCAAAAGCTGGAAGTGGCCTATTTTGCAATTTCTGTTTATGAGTGGACTGGCGTATCTGGGAAGCTTATTGGCGTATCAGTTGCTTGCTTAAAAGTTGATTCGCAGAAATTTTGAAATTGGAACAATGAAAAACAAGAAGAATAAAACCATGATATTTTTGGTAGCGGGTCAAAGCAGTTGTTTTGCCTCTTAGATTTCGCAAACCATAAAGATTTATGAAATTGTATCCACTCATCATTTGATCCAATACCATATTTTTTATAAAAAAGTGCAAGTATATAACTTAAATTTTATTTTATTCTGCATGTTTCCATTATTCCAATTGTCAAAGTTATTTAGCTTTTCTAAATAAATAGCGCGTAATAAAAATGCCTGCGCCAGTGCTGGCGGCATCACTGCCAACTCCAGGACTGTAAACGCCGGAGGTCACGTTGTACAACTCCCAGCCGTCCATCGTCATCTGCGTGATTTTGTCGGCGATCATCTCATCATTTTCTTTCACGTTTTTGAAATTGATTCCCACTAGGCTAAAGAAGTTTTTCATCTCCTTTTCTTCGATGGCGCCATTAACATCCGAAGTGATCATGCGCGAACGCCCCAAGCCGCCGGGCACCACCGATTCGATCGTGGTCACCAGCTTGAATTCATACGTTTGCGGCGTTTCGCGGAAAGCCAGCAAGCCAATGGCTCCCAGCACGACGATGGCAAGCGCCACCAGACTTTGATTGATTTTCATATGTGTTTAATTTTTAAGGCTAAAGTTAAATAAACGGCGCAAACTTATTCACAAAAGTTGCCACCTCCAATTTTTTGTGACCAATCATCCATTTTTACAGGCGGAGTTCAAAAAATGACCGGTGAGTAAATATTATAGTTCATTGGAATTTTATCGGCTCATAAAACGGCTGCCTCCTCTCCGAGACTTCTACAAAAAATACGGCAGAAAGAAGAAGTAGCTTAC
>CAZQTF010000155.1:0-9407 GCA_964596135.1 uncultured Saprospiraceae bacterium
CAATAGCTAAACTGTAGCCGATGGTAGAAGCGTTACATAAATGTAGTCACCTCATTTTCTAACCAAAAACCCGCCAAATTCTATGAAAAAGATTCTTTTTCTTACCGGCGACTTCGCCGAAGATTACGAAACAATGGTTCCTTTTCAAATGCTGCAAATGGTTGGGCACGAAGTGCATGCCGTTTGTCCCGACAAAAAGAAAGGACAAACCATTAAAACTGCCATTCATGACTTTGAGGGCGACCAAACGTACACCGAAAAACCCGGGCATCATTTTCAACTGAATTATTCATTTGATGATGTAAAGCCCGAAAATTATGATGCTCTCGCCATTGCCGGCGGGCGCGCGCCGGAGTATCTGCGCCTCAACAAGCGTGTGATTGAGATTGCCAAGCATTTTGCAGAACATGATAAGCCGATTGCTGCGGTTTGTCACGGTATCCAGATTCTAACCGCGGCAAATGTGGTGAAAGGTAAAAAATTGACGGCTTACCCGGCGGTTGGTCCTGAAGTAGTGCTTGCCGGCGGCGAATACGTGGAGGTACCTGCTACGGAGGCCGTGGTAGATGGCAATTTAGTCACCTCGCCAGCGTGGCCCGGGCATGTGAAATGGATTGCAGCATTCTTGAAATTGCTGGGCACGAAGATTGAGTTGTAGTCCTTTAGCCCTTACAGGTTTCCAAAACCTGTAAGGGCTAATTTTCGATCACGTTTGGATGACGCCCACGTTAAACTTTTCCACCGGGGCATTATTCGCCATCGCGATTCCTTTGGAAATCCACTTTCGGGTTTCGCGCGGATCAATGATCGCATCCACCCAAAGGCGGGCGGCAGCATAATATGGCGTAGTTTGATTGTCGTAGCGCTCGGTGATTTCTGTGAGCAGGCGCTGCTCTTCCTCAGGGTCTATTTCCTCGCCTTTTGCTTTTAAAGCAGAAACTTGAATTTGCAAGAGCGTTTTGGCAGCCTGGGCGCCCCCCATCACCGCGATTTTGGCGGTGGGCCATGCCACGATCAAGCGTGGGTCGTAAGCCTTGCCACACATCGCGTAGTTGCCGGCGCCGTAGGAGTTGCCCATCACAATACTGAACTTTGGCACGGTAGAATTGGCAACCGCATTAACCATCTTTGCGCCATCCTTGATGATGCCGCCGTGCTCGGAGCGCGAGCCGACCATAAAGCCCGTGACATCGTGCATGAACACGAGCGGAATTTTCTTCTGGTTGCAGTTTAAAATAAACCGCGTTGCTTTATCTGCTGAATCTGAATAAATTACGCCTCCAAATTGCATTTCGCCTTTGGCGTTTTTCACCACTTCACGATTGTTGGCAACGATGCCCACCGACCAGCCGTCAATGCGGGCGTACGCGCAAATGATCGTTTTGCCGTAATCTTTTTTGTAAAACGTGAGCTTGGAATCATCCACAATGCGCTTGAGCACTTCCACGGTATTGTACTGCTGCGCTGGGCTTTCAGGGATAATACCCAGAATTTCATTGGGATCTTCCTGGGGCAAAGCCGGTTCAATACGGTCGAAACCGGCGGTTTCAAAGTGTCCGATTTTATCTACCAAATCTTTGATCGTATCCAGACAAGTCTGATCGTCCGGCATTTTGTAATCGGTCACACCAGAAATTTCCGAATGCGTAACCGCACCGCCAAGTGTCTCTTTATCTACCTCTTCGCCGATGGCGGCTTTCACGAGGTAAGGTCCGGCTAAGAAAATCGAACCCGTGCCATCCACAATCAGCGCTTCATCGCTCATAATGGGTAGATACGCCCCCCCGGCTACGCAACTTCCCATAATCGCTGCAATTTGCGGAATGCCCATGCTCGACATTTTGGCGTTGTTTCGAAAAATCCGACCGAAATGCTCTTTATCCGGGAAAATTTCATCCTGCATGGGCAGGAAAACGCCGGCGCTATCCACCAAATAAATGATTGGAAGATGATTTTCCATGGCAATTTCCTGAGCGCGCAAATTCTTTTTGCCGGTAATCGGAAACCAGGCGCCCGCTTTGACGGTTGCGTCGTTGGCAACAATCACACACTGCCGGCCGCGCACGTAGCCGATGCCAACCACCACACCCGCCGCCGGGCAACCGCCGTATTCTTCGTACATTTCGAACCCGGCGAAAGCGCCAATTTCGAGGAATTCCGAGCCTTCATCAATCAGGTAAGCCACGCGTTCGCGAGCGGTCATTTTACCTAAGGCGTGTTCCTTCTCCATTTTTTTCTGCCCCCCGCCTTGTTGAATGCGCGCCAGCCTGTGTTCCAACCGGGCGATCAACAGCTTCATGCTATCTTCATTTTTGTGGCGTTCTTTTTCGAGTCTGGTCATAATTGGTTCATGTTAGTATCAACGATTTGAGCAATATTTTCAACAGCTTTCGCCTGCCAAAGTTGGCGACACAAAATAAAAAAGACCACCGGGTTTTCCCAAGCCGCGTGATCTTTTTTGGCGCTTGCCATGGTTGTAGGGTTAATGCTCTTGCTTCGCTGCTTCCTTGATTTTGAGCAGTACTACTTTTCAGCCGTTGAACAAGCAAAACTGTAGGATTTTCAAAGTATTGCCCCGACCGATTCCTGCGGAAGTAACTTTGTTATAAAATTTACAGCAATTGGTAAATAACAAATAATCAATCCATCGCCAATTTTTTACTTCTCGGCTCTTTGCGAAGATAGTTTTTGGGCAAATGCCGCAATAAAGCCTTTCGGAACAAATGCGCGTCCACGGTGATGGTGTGACGAGGCGTATCAATCTGCCGATAATGCGGATGCGTCACTTCCCGTTCGCACAATTCGCGGATGTTGGCAGGGCGCGCCCATTTGCCGGCAAGCTCGCGCGCCATGATCTTACTTTGCAACTCCGCACCGGGCCAGATGCAGCCCAGCGGTTGGAACATCCCGATGAAGTACAGATTCTGATACACCGGGTGGAACATTTTCAGGTATAACGGCACCGACCCAGCGCTATAATCCAGGAATGATTTGTCAAAAAACGGATGTGCCAGTACAAAACCCGTGCAGGCAATAATCGCGTCGAAATCTTCGTGCGAGCCATCTTTGAAATAAACTGTTTTGCCCTCATACCGTTCGATATCGCCCTTAGGATGCACCTTCCCGTGCCGGATTTTGTACAATAATTCGCTATTCACCGTAGGGTGGGTTTCGCCAAATCTGACATCTGCCTCCGGTAAGCCATAGAAGCGATTCGGACCATTCAGCAGGCGCAGCATACGTTCCGATAGCCAGTTGCGAATAGCCAAAGGCATCCAGGTCATCCTTTGCGCAAAAACATCCGTCGGTTTGCCCATAATAAATTTAGGCACAATCCGGTAGCCGCGTCGCCAGCTGATGACCGTTCGGGCGCTTACCCGGCTGGTTTCTACTGCCACATCGCAGGCGGAATTACCACCGCCGATCACGAGTACGCGCTTGCCCGCAAAGGGCGCCGCTTTTTTGTATTGGTGCGAATGCAAAAACTCACCGGTGAAAGTACCCGGATACTCCGGCAGGCGCGGTAGCCAGTGGTGGCCGTTGCACACGACCAGGTCGGTGAATGTTTCCGTACGCTGCACGCCATCTTTTTCCAGCAGCACTTCCCATGCTTCTTCTCCAAGGCGCTCGCAGTGCAGCACCGTTGTGCCAAATTCGATGTGCGGATAGAGATCAAAATGTCGGGCATATGCCTGAAAATAGCGCCGCAATTCATCGTGCGAGGGGTAATCTGCAACCGTTTTGTCGAAATCGTCGAATGTGAAATCTTCGTATTGCGAGAGGGTCTTGGAACTTATGATATGGGTTGTTTCAAATACGCTCGAATGGCTTTCATTTTCTGCAAAAATCCAATTGCCGCCCACTTCATGATTTCGATCAAATGCTTTGGCGTCAATGCCTTCATCGAGCAGGTTTTTCAAAGCCGTGATGCCGGAAGGACCTGCACCAATCACACAAACTCTTTTCGGTTTCATCATCACCATTTTATAGTACTTTGACTAACTTTTTGACAAAAAAAAGCTATTTAAAATTCTCATTATCAATTTTTTATCTTGCGTATAGCGATGAGCAAGTAGCAAAAAGCGCTATAAATAAAAACGGCGCAAAATAAAAAAGACCAGACGCATTGCCAAGCATCTGGTCTCCTTTGCCCGATAAAAACCGGCGTTAGGAATCCATCGCAAAGGCATAGTAATACTCGCCGGGATAGTCTTCGTAAAAACCTTCCAGCATGACTTTGCCTTTGATTTCTTTTATCACTTTAATAAAATCTTCAATATTTTTTACTTTTTTCTCGCCCACTTTGGTAATAATAAATCCTGGTTCCATGTTGGTTCGTTCGATTTTGCTGCCGCGATAAATGCTGAGCACGCGCACGCCATGTTTGCCGAGGCGCTCCACATCTTCATCGGTCAGGTCTTGCAATTCTACCCCCAGATTTTTTAAAAGATCTTCTTCATTCGATGCAATCAGTGTCGTGTTATTGCTTTTGTTTTTGAGCACTACTTTAGCGCTTCCCTTTTTGCCATCGCGGATGTACTCTACCGAAATAGTATTGCCAGGGCGATAGCGTCCCACTTGTTCCTGCATTTCCGGAACGGTGCGGGTTTTTGTGCCATTAATGCCGATAATAACGTCGCCTTTGCGCAGCCCTGCATCGTCGGCGCCACTGCCCGGACTAACACGAGTGACATAAATACCTTCTACCGCGTTTAAGCCGAGTTCCTTCGCTCGTTCGTTGGTCATATTGTCAATAAAGACGCCCAGGATACCACGTTGCACAACTCCATAGTCGCGCAGGTCTTTGATCACTTTTCGTACCAAATTGGAAGGCACGGCAAAGGAATATCCTTCGTAACGCCCGGAGCGAGTGATAATTGCTGTATTGATGCCGATCAACTCACCGTTGGTATTGACCAATGCGCCGCCGCTGTTGCCGGGATTGACCGCGGCATCGGTTTGAATAAAGGATTCGATGCGATCCTGCCCTTCCAGAATGTCAATGCTTCTTCCTTTGGCGCTGACGATACCAGCGGTAACCGTTGATTCCAGATTAAAAGGATTGCCCACAGCGAGCACCCATTCGCCCACGCGGAGCGAGTCAGAATTGCCAAACCGAATGGAAGGAAGATTGAAACCGTCTATTTTGATCAAAGCCAGATCGGTACTGGGGTCGGTGCCGATGAGTTCTGCCTCGAATTCGCGCTTGTCATTGAGCGTCACCCCGATTTTGGCGCCCCCATCAATCACGTGATTGTTGGTTACAATATAGCCATCCGGCGAAATAATTACGCCGGAACCGGAGGAGGTACCGTAGGAATTGCTGCCCCAGAAGTCAAAGCTGCTGCCCGTTTGGATCGTTTTGATGTTGACCACCGACGAGGTGACCGCCTCCGCCGAAGCAATAAAATCCGTTGGTGCCGAAGACAAAAAAGTGCGAAGTGGCACATCCGCCAGCGGGTCGGCGCCCAACGTCGCGTATGTCGCCGCCGAGGGTTCCCGAATGATCACCTGCTTGGGTTCGTCAAAAACTCGATAGATAAAAACCGCGAGCGCCGCGCTCAGCAAAGAACTCACAGTTATCAGAATGTATTGCTTCATACGCAACCGGTAAGTTTTCTCTTATCAAAAAATGATCATAAATGCCCAAAATAAACGAACACTTTCAAATAACGTAATTTTCAGAAAATTAATTTCGCCTTTTCCGATGAAAACGGGGCATTCTTCGGCGAATTTTAACAAAAAAGGAATTGTGCATTCGCGGCAAAGCCCGAGCAAACTTCTAAACTTACCGCGTGTTAAAATGTATTTGATAAAATCAATCGTTTTATACTCAAAGCGCTAATTTCGCAGCAAAAATCGCCTTGCCGGATGAATAAAAAGAATAAGCAACCGACCGAATCGCCGCAATCGGGCAATATCTGGGGCTGGAAATTTTCCTACGTCAGCCTGGGTATCATTTTGTTTTTTGTGGTATTAATCGCAATCCGACACTGGATGCTGGACGTTCCGTTCGATCCGTCCAAAATTCAGCCACCCATCCCAGTAGCAGAAGATTCGACCCAGACAGATTCGTCGAGAACCGACAGTTTGAAATAAAAGTTGGTGCTATTGAACTGACGCAATTATCAAAATGTAATCATATATGAAATTTTTTAAATATCAGGGCACAGGCAATGATTTCGTGATGATTGACCAGCGTGAAGAGCAGTATCTCACCCGAGAGGATGTCGCCAAAATCGAGCACCTGTGTCACCGGCGCTTTGGCATCGGCGCGGATGGCTTGATTTTGCTGCAAAACCACGAGGGTTATGATTTTGAAATGGTTTATTTCAACTCTGACGGGCGGGAAAGTTCGATGTGCGGCAACGGTGGGCGTTGTATTGTGGCTTTTGCCAAACAATTAGGTATTATTAAAGAAAAAGCTCATTTCTTGGCGATTGATGGTGAGCATGAAGCGATTATCCGCTCTGATGGCTGGGTAGAGTTGAAGATGACCGATGTGGCAGATATTGAAATCGGAACAAGTTTTTTCTATCTGAACACTGGCTCGCCGCATTATGTGACCTTTGTTGATGACCTTGATGATGTGGATGTCGTCAGAGAGGGGCGCGCCGTGCGCTACAATGATCGTTTTAAAGAAGCGGGAACAAATGTGAATTTCGTGCAAACCAACGCTGAGGGGATCACCGTAGCCACCTATGAACGCGGCGTGGAAGACGAGACGCTTTCTTGTGGTACGGGCGTCACGGCGGCAGCGATCGCGCAGTATCTGAAATCAGGAAACAACAGGACCCGCATCCCCATCCGCGTGAAAGGCGGCAATCTGGAAGTGCGCTTTGAGCCTGAAAACGGCAGTTTCACTAATATTTGGCTTTGTGGGCCAGCTACTTTGGTATTCGAAGGTGACATTCAATTTTAGAAAATAAACGAGCCCTGATTTTTCAAGGCTCGTTTGTTCTTTTTTAGTTTTTCTGCAAATTTGCTAAGCGCATTTTTGCGAATCCGTCATTTGGATCTATCTCCAATGCTTTGGTAAAGTATTTGATAGCAGTATCATGATCCTTTTGATATGCATGCATTTCAGCTAAATGATTCCAAACCCAGGCGGAATTTGGAAACAACAATGCTGTAGCTTCCGCCAATTGCATGGACTCTTGCAGCATGCCGATACGCGCCAGCATGTCACTTGCCCGAAGCAAATCATCGGGGGCATTGGCTGCGTTAAAACCATTTTTTGTCAAAAATGCATTCACATCTGCACACACGGCAGTCGCGCCGTCCTGTTCGATCGCTTTTGCCAAAAACAAATCAGGCGTTTGTCGGATGGGGTCGGGCTGTTTGCCATGCAAAACCTTGAATATGCTGTTGAACATTGGCGTGAGCCAAATCCGCCGGTTGGCTAACACAATAATGATGTATCCATCCTCCCTGATTTGTAAATTAGAGGTAAATGCTTTGCCACCGCCGCCATGCCCATAAATCCTGCCATTTGGCGTTTCTTTGATCTGAAACCCATACGCATAACCAGGATCGGGGAATGGAAGTTTCGGATTCCACATTAGCGCTCGCGTTTCAGGGCGAAGCAACTGGTCTCCGATCAGCGCTTTGGCAAACTTATAAATGTCGCCGGACGTGATGTACGTACCTCCATCTGAAAAGGCGGGCCATTCGGCATCCATGTTGTTTACAGCTTTGCCGGGCGTGAATTTGTAATACGGAATTGCTTCGTGTGGCGGCGTGATCGGTACGGGAAAACGGCTCTCGGTACGGGTGTTGCTCATTGTCAGGGGCTGCAGTAATTGCTTTCGCAAATACGACCAGTAATCCATCCCGGTAATTTGTTCAATTATTTTTCCGAGCACAATAAAGCCGGAATTGGAATACTCAAATTGTTTCCCTGGCGTGTCGAATGCCAAAGGCATATCCATTACGAGTTGCATGACGCTGTCGAGACAGGTCAAGCCAGCCAGGCGAGTTTCGTATTGTGGATGTTCCATATAGCTGGTCAAACCGGAGCTATGCGTAAGCAAATGATGAATCGTGATCCTGTCTCCATTCGGAATGTGGTATGCCGGCAAATACCGATTAATCGGAACGTCCAGTTGCACTTTGCCTTGTTCTATCAATTGCATCATCAATACCGAGGTAAATGTTTTTCCCATCGAAGCCATGTTGAAGCGAGTATTCAACTCATTGGGCAGACGTTGTTCTTCATCGGCGTAGCCAAACGCTTTGTGGTAAAGAATTTGGTCGTTTTTTGCCACTAAAACCGTACCGGCGAAATACTGTGCCTCTACGACTTGTTGAACAATATTGTCAATCTGGCTGGTGATGTTTTGTGCAGAAAGCACCCTCGTGGCAACGAACGCCACGAGTAAAAAGGAAATTCTTTTCATAAGTCGGATGTTTTTTTATTAATAGACGAAAATACGAAGCGTTTCGTTGTAAAAAGGGGGTAGCATATTGATGTGAATTTTACAAACAGGGAGATGACGACATAAAAATTTGGCAACAATAAGCAGATAGAGGACGTTTCAAGCGACCGGAAATCAGCCTCCAGCCTTAATCCAGTAGTTTTTCCTTAATTGCTTTCAGAATCGCTTCCGTTTTGGAATTCACCTGCAGTTTGTCGTAGATACTGCGGATATGCGAACGCACCGTATCAATGCTGATATCGAGTTCATCGGCAATGAGTTTATAGCTGTAGCCTTTCATCAAGCCGCGCAGAATATCCAGTTCGCGAGGGGAAAGATGATAATCATCGCTTTTGGTTTTGGGCTGCTGTTGAAAAAATTGTAATATCTTGCGGGCAACGTTTGCCGTCATCGGCGAACCTCCGTTGTGAACATCAAAAATTGCCTGAATGATCTCCGAAGGGGGCGTGTGCTTGAGCAGATAGCCGTTGGCGCCGTTGCGAATCGCCTGGAAAATCCGCTCCTCATCGTCAAAAACGGTGAGCATCATGACCTGGGTCTTGGGGGCAATTGCCTTTACAACCGCGGTCGCTTCAATGCCAGTGATGCCGGGTAAGTCAATATCCATCAGTACGACATCCGGTTGAAGCGTATTTATTTGCTCTTTGATGCGCAAACAATCGCCAAAAGAGCCAAGCAACTTCAGCTCGGGTGTCGCCTGGATGAGAAAGGTCATACCTTCGCGAAGGTCGCGGTTGTCCTCGTAGATAACTACTTTAATTGATTTTTCCATATTATTTACAAAAGTACGATTAAAATTAGCTGTACGGAATCGCATCTTAATGTGAACGGCCTGTGCTGAATACGATTTAATCTAAGTTGCTAATTGTTGTAGTACTTTGACTAACTTTTTGACAAAATGAACCGATCTAAAGTTTTTATTTTGCAAAAAGGGCTATGCTGTAAATATAAAAGCACCCGATTGTCTAA
>CAZQTF010000156.1:0-9158 GCA_964596135.1 uncultured Saprospiraceae bacterium
CTAAAAAAGGGGTATAACGGTCGTTTTTATTCATTTCCTTCTCCCATTTTCTTTACCCGATCTGCTTCGTTTTTGGCATGACGCTCCACGCGTTCCCACACGCGGAAAATGTTTTTGTAGCAAAACTTGGCGATGTCTTCTTCGCTGTAACCGCGCTTCATGAGGGCATAGATCAGGTTGGGATACTGCGAAACATCCTTTAAGCCGGTAGGTAAGGAATCGCCGACGCCGTCGAAATCAGAACCAAAACCGATGTGATTGACGCCCACCAGCTTCGCAATGTGGTCAATGTGATCGGCAACTTTCTCCACATCGGCATAGAGCGTCGGGTTTTTCTTGCGAAACTCTTCAATGATCGGTTTCGCAGCCTTATCGTCCATTTTTAATCCTTTGGCAGCGAGCAGTGCCCGCAATTCTTCCCGTTTTTCGTCCTGATAATCCCGGATTTTCTGATCGAGGAAGGAAGAGCCGAAGTTGATCATGATCACGCCGCCTTTTTTAGCAAGGAACTTGATCATGTCATCATTCATATTGCGCTCGAAATCAGGCGTAAAATAACGTGAAGAAGAATGCGAAGCGATGCACGGAACCCTGCTCAGTTGCACCGCCTGATAAAAAGCGCTGTCCGAAACATGTGAAATATCTACCATGATACCAACGCGGTTCATTTCTTTGACCACCTCGCGACCAAACGCGCTGAGTCCATTCCAGGTGTGGGTTGTATCGTAGGAGGAATCGCAAATCTGATTGTCTTTGCCATGCGTCAACGTAATATAACGAATGCCTCTTTTGTGAAAATACGCCACATTTTGGATGGAGTCGCCAATCGGTGCGCCATTTTCCATGCCCATAGGCAGGGAGATGATGCCTTTTTTGAAATTCGCCTCGATGTCTGATGGACGAAAAGCTACCTGAAATTTGTCAGGATGCGCTTTGGCAATCTCCCGAACCATTGTAATCAGCGAATCTGCATACTCCTTGGCTCCGCCGGTCTCCTGATACGACGAAGGAATGTAAATGGACATAAACGGTGCGTCGAGACCACCTTTTTTGGCGCGCACGTAGTCAAAATCTCCTTCTGCACTTTCAACCGGAATACCAATAAATTCCTTGGTCAGGCGAAAGTTTTTTGTCACCAGTCGGGTAGGCAAGTCAACGTGACCGTCCACAATAATATATCTGTGCGCCAGCGTATCGGCGATCACCCGAAGCTCTTCATCACTTTTGCCCGCCCAGGGATTGGGCTTCTCCGTTGCTTCCTGGCTAAAAAGTATATGAGTGCTGAAAATTGTCAAAAGACTGAGGATAATTTTACGAGTCATAGCGATCATTTTTTTGATTAGCCGTCAAAAATACAGAACTACTCTGATAATCCAACGGCGAAAGCGTTAAAAACGCTGTCGGGTAGATACCTGATGCCAGCAAATAAAGCGATCAACGCTTTTGAATTTCTCGCCAGGTTTGATACAACACCTCCTGCGGCGGACGGTCGGCGGGCATTTCCTGCAGCGGCTCGCAGGGGCGAAGGCTGGCGTAGCACTCCTCCGGCAAAGTTTGATAAAGCCTGGTACCCTGAGTTTTCCAGGCGATCATGTCGTCACTGACTTGTTTGACAATTTTGGCAGGATTACCGACTACTAAGCTCCTTGGCGGAATTTTTTCATCGGCTTTAATAAAAGTTAAAGCGCCTATAATGCTCTCGTCGCCAATTTCAACGTTATCCATGATCACTGAATTCATACCCACCAGCACGTTGCGCCCGATGGTGGCACCGTGAATGATCGCACCGTGACCAATATGTGCAGCTTCCATCAGTCGCACTGTCACGCCGGGAAACATGTGAATCGTGCAGTTCTCCTGCACATTACAGCCATCTTCGATGATAATGCCACCCCAATCGCCGCGAAGCGCTGCGCCAGGACCAATGTACACCCTCTTGCCAATCATCACATTGCCGGTCACCACCGCCTGCGGATGCACAAACGCTGTTTCATGCGCGACCGGTCGAAAGCCTTTGAATTCGTAAAACATGAACTAAAATATTGGATTTTGGTATGGTGCTTTACCACAACGCCAGGAGCGGCTGCACCACCTTACAGACAAAGTTATGTTAAAATCATGATCTGCTGGCAGCTTTTCTTCTAATTCGCCGTATCTTTTTGTAAGAAAATAAGTTATGTAATAAATCCTTAATCTCTTGGCGCAGCACAATTGGGCATACACCGGCGGTTCCGGAAAGCAATACCTGGTAGGGCTTTACCATGGTAAGGAGTCGGGGCATCTGGTGGTGTACTGTGATCTGAGAGTCATTTTTATTGATTTCAGTGTTCTACAAAACTGGACGTATTCTTTTTTTATCGAAGATGATTTACTGGAGCTAAAAATTGAACGCCGAGGCGAGCATTTTCACTACAATTTTGATGTCAACCGGCAAATAGATACGCCTAAAAATCGGGAGCGCAAAGCCCAGGAAAAACATGAACGGCGAGCAATTCGAACGTTTGTGGCAGTCATCGGAGTACTTGCGGTTTTTTTTATCGGAGCTTGGTGGTACAACGAAGTGCACATCCGCGCCGACGACCTGGCGCAAGTGCAACAAAATGGCGGGCAGGTGCCGGCAAAGATATTTTTTCAACCAGGCGATCGGGAAATCCGATATTCTTTTGTTGTACAAGGCAGTGTTTTTGAAAACAATACCGCCGTTCCGGACAAACTCCTCATGCCTCTCGAGCCGGGCGATGAGTTTATGGTTTCTTACAATTATTCAAAACCCAGAGTGCACGCCATAGATTTCAACGATCCTTCGCCGCTGCAGGAGCAACGCTATCGCCAGCGCGCGCTCGAACGACATCTCCGCCTGCATCCGGAATTGGATAAAACGTATGTGGAATGTCTTCTTCAACTTGCTTTTGCACAAAAAGGACTGGCTGGATACGCCGATTTTTATTACCAAGATGCCTCTCTCAAAGAAAATAAACTGCATAACCGCAATACCTACGGGCGATTGGTGCGGGATATTCCCTTCCAGAATGCCGTGCAAGAAAGGTGCAAATGAAGGCGCCCCTGCTTTCCACTTTTGTCTAAACTCTCCTTATTTTTGCATTATGGATTTTTTACTACCACACATCGAAAGCCTGATTTTTACAGCAGAAGAGCCGATCCGGCTGGGCGAGATCAGCAGTTGCCTCGAAGAAACCTTTGGCAGCAAATTCCCGGAAAGGGAGCTGTTGGCAATGATTGAACGACTCAGGGCGCGCTATCAGGACGAGGCTTTTGCCTTTGAAATCGTTGAGATCAACGAAGGCTACCACCTCATGACCAAGCCGGCGTACCATCGCACCGTAGGCACGTACCTGAAGCAAACCACTCAAAAACGCCTTTCGCAGGCAGCTCTGGAAACACTCTCGATTATTGCTTACAAGCAACCCATTTCCAAGTCGGATGTAGAAAAAATACGTGGCGTAAACTGCGACTATGCCATGCAAAAACTATTGGAAAAAGAACTTGTTACTATTATCGGGCGTAGTGATGGACCAGGACGACCATTGTTATATGGCACCGCCGAAAAATTTATGGATTATTTTGGCTTAAAAAGCCTGAAAGACCTGCCACAGCCCAAAGATTTCAAAGAACCTGACAGCGAAATCGGAGAACAGGCGCCGATTGAGGAAGATGTCAGTTAGTTTCCTAATTTTTTGTTGGGCTTTTTGACCAGAGCCATCAAAACATGTGACCATGGAAGAGCCATTAATAAACCGAGTTGCCAACAGTGGCTTGATCACACTCAATCTGGAAGACTTTTTCCCAAAGGGAGAGATTGCCATTTTCGACCTAAAGGATTACTTGTATATGGAGCTGATCCTCAAGGAGAAAGACTTTCGTGAAGCTTTGAAGCAGTATGACTGGACGCAGTACCAGGACAAAATTGTGCTGGTGTACTGCTCTACTGACGCGATCATTCCGGTATGGGCGTATATGCTCGTGACGGCTTACGCCGCGCCTTACGCCAAAGACGTTTTTCAGGGCGACGCCGATACTTATTACAAAGCTGCTTTCGCCAAAGCGCTCAAAGATTGGGACGCGCGCCAGTACGAGCAGCAGCGTATCGTAATCAAAGGCTGTAGCGACAAGCCAGTGCCACCTTCTGCTTATGTGGAATTGACCCGCAAACTACAGCCCTACGCGCAAAGCATCATGTTTGGCGAGCCTTGCTCCACCGTGCCCATTTTCAAGCGACCAAGAGTAGTGGAAAAACCTTAACTTACTTCCAGTATTTCCCGTTTTTTCAAAATGGCATGGATGATGCGATCGCCATGATCGCGGGTATTTTCGATAAAAAGTTTGCTGGTTTCCATGCCGGCGCATACAACGCCCGCCAGATAAACATTGGGCAAGGAGGTTTCCAGTGTTTTGGAGTCGTGCAACGGGACGCGGGGTTCGTCTGCAGGGATAGCGATGCCCAACTGCTCCAGCAAAGGATAATTTGGCAGATAGCCCGTCATCGCCAGCACAAAGTCGTTTTCAATGGTGAATTCCCCTTCCGGCCCCTGCAGCACTACTTCCATCGGGCGGATTTCTTTCACGATGGTATTGAAATACGCTTTAATACTTCCTTCCTGGATGCGGTTTTCAATATTGGGTCGAATCCA
This sequence comes from uncultured Saprospiraceae bacterium, assembly GCA_964596135.1. Lineage (GTDB taxonomy): Bacteria > Bacteroidota > Bacteroidia > Chitinophagales > Saprospiraceae > JADJNW01. The sequence continues at coordinate 4,650 of CAZQTF010000156.1, forward strand.
GTATTTCACTTTAGGATAAATTTCCTTTTCCCGGACTGCCATCGTCACTTCGGCGCCTTTGTAAAAAGTTTCCAATGCCACATCGCAGGCAGAATTGGCGGCGCCTACCACCAGTACTTTCTGCCCGGCGTACACGTGGGCATCATCGTAGTAGTGTTTTACTTTAGGCAGATCTTCGCCAGGCACATGCAGCAAGCGGGGCGTATCGTAGTAGCCGGTGGCAATGATCACCGATTGAGTCAGGTATCTTCCTTTGGAAGTTTCGATGAGATATTGCTCTTCGGCAGTGGGTGTCATGCGTTTTACAGTTTCGTACAATCGCACTTTCAGTTGATAACTTTGCCAGATGCGACGATAATATTCGAGCGCTTCGCGGCGGGTTGGCTTATCGCTATGTGAAATAAACGGGACATTGCCAATTTCCAGCAGGCGGGAGGTTGAAAAAAAGGTCATGTTGACCGGAAAGTGATAAATCGAATTGACCAAAGCGCCTTTTTCCAAAATGATGTAATGCAACCCTGCTCGTTCTGCGGAAATGGCACAATTCAAGCCCGTTGGGCCGCCGCCGATGATGATCAGATCAAAGTTTTCCATTGCCCCGTTTATGATTTTTTGTTGTAACAAAATAAATCAAACAACAGTTGAGGGAAACTCAGTTGGCTATCACTTTCTGAATGGCTTGCAAGAGTTCTTCCCGCACCGGTGGATTGGCGATGCAATCAGCGGCGCCGGCTTGCATCAGTTCATTTTTTCGCTCCGGCGAAGGGTCCGACGCCAGCGCAATAACGGGAACCGATTTTGCATTTTGAAATAAGTGATGAATACCGATGCCATTATGAATCGGAATCTGGGCATTCACAAAAACCAGATCAAACTCGTTCGCCCTGACTTGCTCATCTCCGTCGTTCAGGTTGTCGGCATAGCTCAATTCGATTTGCCGGAAATTGGATTGCAAGATTCGGCGCAGCGCAATCTGGATGATGGATTGATGCTCCACAATCAGTGCCCGCAGCGGATGCTTGCTGTTTTCTTTGGGTGCCGCATGCAGTTGCACCGGAAACTTCACCTCGATATCATGTTTTTTGTTGACGCCAATTTGTCCCTTCATCACGGAAAGCAGTTTTGCGACGGTCCAAATGCTTAATTCCGATTTTTCTTCTACTCGCTGCGCATTTTTTTTCTTCAAAATCGCGCTCAGTTTACCTTCCAATTCTTTCCACCTGGCGTGACCCGAAGCTTGCCCCGAAGTACTAATTAAAAAATGAAGCCATTGCTGCTCATCCCGGTCTGTTTTTTGGCTGACCCGAATTTCCAGCTGGTTTTTTCCAATACCAAAATCGAGTAAAACACACAATAAATTGTAAATCAATGCAGTCAACAAAAAACGATTCGCAGAGATGCGTTCGGTGTCGGGTTCTTCCCATTGCAATGTCCACGCAGCGCCCTGTTTCAAAGAGAGGACTTGTAATATGCTTTGCAGAATGCCTTTCCAGTTGGCTAAAGACATCATTTCTTCTTTCACCAGCCAATCCGAGCAAACAAAGAAGATCGTGTTGATTTGATGGAAAATTAAATCCGCCAATTGCGCGATTCTAAGCTTGGCATCCCTCAATAGGGTTTGTTGATTTTCCGAGGATTCATTACTTGCCAGATTAATAAATCCCAATAATTCAGTAAGCGGATTCCCCATAGCGCGGGCAATATTATGCAAAGAATAAAGCGCACTCAATGAATGCTCTATTCTTTGATCGTTTTTTTCACCGATTTTGCGCAACTCTGTAATATCCTGCAATGAGCCGCTGATCAAGATTTTACCACCGGGTTCTTCTATCACAACTTTCGCCCGAAGATACAGGTATTTTACCGTCCGGTTATTGATGATAGCGCGATGCTCTATTTCCGAGGAAGCGCCGGTTTTGCTCACATTATCGAAAAAAGCTTCCACCCGCTCGCGGTCTTCATTGTAAACCACCCGCAGATAGTCAGCAAATTTAGGTATAAAACTATCGGGTTGAAAACCAAGTATCTGGAACATTTCATCGCTCCAGATCATCGAATTATCGAGCAAATCTAATTGCCAACTACCCAGCTTGACCCACGCCAGCAGTTGCTGGTTGTGCTTTTTTTGCTGGCGCATTTCCCAGGTTTCGGTTTGCAGGTCGGTTTGTTTTTTAAACCGCAGCATCGCATGCCGGATAGCCCGAATGAGTTGTTTGCCATTAAAATCACCTTTGATCAGAAGGTCCTGCGCGCCGGAGCGGATAGCATTGAGTCCTATGATTTCATTGGTGTTGCCGGTGAGTACAACAACCGGAAGATCAGGCACTTCATCGAAGAAATGGTTGAGCGTCGGGAGCCCAGTGGTATCATCCAAGCCCAAATCGAGCAAAACAACGTTAATGGGGTTGTGGCGAATGATATCGAGCCCGTCTTGTAAAGATTTTGCGGTATAAAAGCGGTAAGGAAAGGGAGCATCCTCCAGAAAACGCTTGATCAGCTCAATATCCGGGAGATTGTCCTCAACGAGCAGAATATGTTCCATTGTGCAAATTATTTTTGTGAAAGTTGCTATTTACCTCTGATTTAAAATGCAGTAGGCAACAAAACCGTATCCAGCCAAAATGCTTCAATCCTTTTTATTTTTTCAAAAAATTGATCAATATCTAACGGCTTGACAATGTAACAATTGGCGCTAAGGCGATAACTTTCCGTCACGTCATTGTCTGCGTCAGACGTGGATAGAACAATCACCGGAATTTTGCGAAGGCGATCATCCGATTTGATTTCCCTGAGAAAACTTTTCCCGTCCCATCCAGGAAGGTTGAGATCGAGCAAAATCAAATCGGGCAGCGCGTCTTCACTGCTGCGCAAATAGTTTAGCGCTTCGATGCCATTGGGCATAACGTTCATGATGACGTTGGTGCGGCATTGGTTAAACGCCTCCCTCGTCAACTCAACATCTGCGGGATTATCCTCCACCAGCAAGATGTTGAAAGGACCTCTGTAGTTCTCCACGTAAATAAAAATTATGAAATAACAACCTGCCCTGTATTGAGCAAATAATTCGGTACTTTTGGGGCGAGTGTTTAAAAGTATTTTTGGCAAAACAGTACAACAAAAATAAAAAACATGTCTGATATTGCTCATATCCAGTCCCTTTTCAGTGATTATCTGGCAAAACATTTCTTCCAGCAACAACAACCGGCGGAACTCTATGAGCCAATCAATTACATTCTGCAACTGGGCGGGAAACGCCTGCGCCCGGCTTTGGCGCTGATGAGTTGCCAGATATTCGACGAATCCGTAGAAAAAGCGCTGCCGGTGGCTTATGCCATCGAAATTTTTCACAATTTCAGCCTGGTGCACGACGACATTATGGATCAAGCCCCTTTGCGCCGCGGTCAGCCCACTGTTCACCACCGTTACAATGTCAATACAGGTATCCTGAGTGGCGATGTCATGCTCATTTATGCTTATGAGTATTTGCTAAAAACCGACAACAAAGCACTTCACTCCGATCTTGTGCGTGTATTCAACCGCGTAGCTATTGAGGTTTGTGAAGGTCAACAGATGGACATGAACTTTGAAAAACGCACCAACGTGACCATCCCCGAATATTTGAAAATGATTGAGCTAAAAACCGCCGCACTCATCGGTGGGGCGCTCGAGTTGGGCGCACTGGTAGGCGGAGCCACGCCTCAGGAAGCCCACCATTTGGCTCTATTCGGTCGAAATGCCGGTATTGCGTTTCAATTGCAGGACGATCTGTTGGATGCTTTTGGCGATCCGCAAAAAGTAGGCAAAAAACCTGGCGGCGATATTGCACAAAATAAAAAGACGTTCCTTATCCTGAAAGCGCTGGAAACTGCCGATGCCGCTACCCGCGCCGCCCTGATGCAATGGATGACAACTACACCCGCCAACGAACAGGAAAAAATTGACCAAGTAACCGCCATGCTGCTGAATCTGCACATTCCAGGCGAGGTAGAACGGGCAAAAGCTGATTTTATGCGGCAGGCTGATACGTATTTACAGGCGGTGCCCGGCGACAGCCAAGCGAAGCAACTGCTGTCGGAATTGGCAAATCAACTGGCAAACAGGAATTTTTGACCCATAGCCCGGCGGTGCATCGGTCTTAAAATGTACCGGAACGGACGACGCTATCAACGTCCTTAGCGCCAGCAACACTTTTGCACCGATGCACCTGTATGAAAAAGGAGCAACCACCCGAGCGGTTACCCCTCACACTATGAAACACTATATTTTCGTAACGTTATTTCCTGTATATCAGAAAAAATGCTATTATCAATGGCATGATTTTCGGTAGTGTTTCCAAATGTATGACGACAAGAAAATTGAATCTTGGTGAGCGCAAATTTACCAGAGAATCCAAGACTCGAACTATCTCAACAAATTAGAAAAAACTATCTATCATACATTTTGCCACACTATTATGATTTTCAATGCCTAAAATTAAAAAGTTATTTGATTTTTTACAAATAATTTTTT
>CAZQTF010000157.1:0-9125 GCA_964596135.1 uncultured Saprospiraceae bacterium
TTCTAAGTTATTTCGGCGTAACACGCTATCTATTTTGAATGCCCACTCCCGATCGGGTATTGAAAACATTCTGATCTTTTCACCAGGGGCGATCACTCTGCTTCCCACAGTTGATGTGTAATAAAGAAAATCACTGTGCCCGATAGCTTCTTTAAATAATTCTTCTACCTAATGAACCTCTTTCCCTTTGAATTTAACCGTGACGGATTGTACTGTCGCCGGGTCAATGCCTTTATTTTCTACCTGCAAAAAGCCGCCAAATTCTTCAGAACAACACGATGGCAACAATTCCAGGTGAGGCCACACCGATACGTGCTGCTGCTCGCGCATCAGATTGGTCTGGTAAATAAAAATCAGCAGTGTAATAATGCTTACCGCATTTGCAGAAAGCGCCACGATCATTTCTTTGGAAAATCGCCAGCTAAATTTTGGTTGTTGCTGTTCCGACATTTTATTAAAAATTTGGTTCGAATATAAAAAATGGCGTCTGTTTTTACCAAACGCCATTTCATTTTTATAAAAATGCTCATCATTTTTGAATATGCACCTTTTGGGTCAGCATATCGCTTTCCGTACGAAGCGCTACAAAATATATACCACTCGCCAAAGCGGCAATACGGAGCTGAAGTTGATTACCCGCCTGGTCGAAGTGCTGACGTAGCAATTCCTGCCCGTGCACATTGTACAAGCTAATAACCACTGGGTTTGAGGGCGCCTGATCAAAGCTGATGTTGAGTACGTCGCGCGCTGGATTAGGATAGATCTGAATGGCATTGGCGGTCAGGATATTATTGGCGTCCACAACTGCGTTTTCATCCATTTTGATGTTGGCGCGTTGCGTGGCAAGGAAGCCGCCGGTACCATCCTGCACTACAAAGGCGAAACTGTCGAAAATGGTATCGTCGCCGTTGTGGGTATATTTTAATTGTAAATTATTGATATCCAGTTGAGTAAAAGTATCGCCAACGCTTAGCGGGTTATTGTTTAGTTTCAAAATGCCGTGCTGCGGCAACGTGACAATGGTGTACGTCAGTTCTGCCGGTGGGTTGTCGCTGTCTTGTACTTCTAAGTCGTTGATGGTGAATGTATTGGTCATAGCAGGAGGAACAAACAGCGTATCGTTTTTTACCACGAAAGGGCTATTGGGCGAGAGGGTACTGCAAAATTCTACCCCCCAGCTTTCGAGGGCGCCACCGCCGCCAAATCCGGCTGTCACCACTTTGATCCGGAGGGTCCAGGTGCCGGCAGTATTTTGCCCTTTGAATGCAGACAGAGCCTGCACCGGGCGCACGACTAAGCGATCATCTGGCGGACAAACAATGCCTGTCGGAGATTCGTCGTCAAATCCAGTTTCAAATTTAAGCGTTGTACCGCAGTTTTGGTCAAACAGATTCACTTCGGTACCTGCCGGGCTGATGAGCGTGACGCGCAGACTTTTCACCGGCTGGTAATTGGCTTTAATGAATGGAATGTTGATATCATTGATCACTCCGGATTTGGTGACGTTCAGCGTTGAATTGATGGTTGGCAATCCGGTGCCGGAAATGTTGATCGGCACATTGGTGCTTTGCGTTTCTTCGCACTGTACAGTCGCGGTATGGAAAGCAAAGGGTTCCAAGTATTCACCCAGATTGTTGCAGTCTTTGTTGTAGGGTCGGATGCGCCAGAAATACAACGTATTTTCTTCAAAAAAGACCTCCGGCGTGTAGAAAGTATCTGCCAATTCTATCTCTGAAGCGATCACGGTTTCGCCAAAAGCCGGGCTGGTTGCCAATTCAAAATCGTATTGAGTAGCAGTGCTGACCTTGTTCCAGGTAAAAGTCGAAGAAAGCACAATGCCCGTTTGTCCATCAGTCGGAGTAAGCATTCTGAGCGTAGAAAAATCGTTGGAAATGGTTGAAAATGAAACAGGTATGGTGATGGTTTGACCACTGGTAGCCGTTGCTTTTACCTGAAAATTGAACGTACCTTCCAATTGTTTGCTAAAAGCAACTGTAATCACAGCATTCTCCGAAGGCTGAATGGATGTTTTGGAGAGTGTTGCTGTTACTTCATTTGGAAAAGTATCCACGATTTCAAGTGAAATAGATTCATTGAATCCAAGGAAAGCTTCGCTGCTGATTGTAAATTGAAGCGGCTCCGGGAGGCAATGCTTTTGTATGGTGCGTGGGGCAACTGCCAGCGTATAGCCGGCTTGTATAGCCGCCTGTATTTCAAAATTTTGATTGGAAATATCGAAGAAGATATTATCGGCGGCTTCCACGCGAATACGAGCTTTGGTGGTAAGAGTATTAGGAACAGGTACCATCGTCCAACCATTATTGGGGACTGCCTCCACTAATGTAATCGGATAGGTCAAGCCGCCATCGAGTGAGAGCCGTATGGTAACCGCCTGGCAATTGACGAGGTTATTGTTGGTTTTAGCAACATCCCAGCGCACCTGAGCATAGCTACCCGCCGTCCATTTGACGGTGTCCTCGTTGGGATGCAACACCAGGAAAGGTCCGGCAGAAGAAGTGGACTGGAATTGCACTTGTTTCCAGACCGATGCCCCCGAACCCGAATGATTGTCGCGCACGGTACAACGGAAAGAAAGCGTTCGATCATAGGTGGGCAGCACTTCTACCGAAGAAGAGGTATTGTTGATAATGTTTTCAATTCTGGGAAACACGCGAGTGGGGGAGGTAGTTGGCGCAAAGCTCCGAAAACTGGGCGCGTTGCCACTCGGGTTTCCTATCGGGCTGAGCGGCCCCAGATCAAACTGTTCCCAGCAGTAAGTCGGGGTATCTCCGTTTTCATCCGTTGCGAGGGCGGTTAGTTCAAATGGCGTGCTGATTGGAATATAAAAACCGTTTTTGTAGGGCAGTGTTACGACCGGTTCATCGTTATCGGTAGCCACTACATTGGCACAACTGGCGCCTGCACCGGTCCTACTGTAGGAAATGATCTCCTGGAGCGATTTTGTATGGAAATAAGCGTCTGCAGTTTCCTGGATGGATTGATCGTCGCAGGCATTGGTGTAAGACATAATGGTGCTGCCACCGCCCGGTTCGTATGCCGAGCCGCTGGCCAACTGCCCTTCGTTACCGGGGCAGTTACTCCAAGTATGCTGCGCTGAAAATTGATGCCCCAATTCATGGGCAAAAATTTCGATGGAAGAAACGTTCACATTAAAAATGCAGGAAATGCCAAAGCCTTTGTAATTCCCGGTGTTCATTCCATTGTTGTTACAAGCGTCACCGCCGCCGATTCCTACCACGCCGCTGCCGCAACCTGCAATCAAAGCATGCCCCACATCATAATTATTCATCCCAATGTTAGCGTCCAGTATAGCCGGTACTTGCTGGTAGGATGCTGTAACGGACGAACCGTCGGTAAATGGATCGGTTTGCAGGTCCAGGTAGAATACGGCATCTGTATTTTCCACCAGCGTCAGTCGGATTGCTACATCATTTTCGAATACAGCATTTGCTTTATTGAGAATATTCACCACATTCATCATTACCTGCCCTTTGGTCGTCGCTCCGAATCGCTGGGCAAACTCGCCGGAAGTAGCAATGGCAAGGCGATAAATATGCAGATTGACCGCCACGGCGCTGCGCTTTGTAACAAGCCGATTATCAAGAACGTTTTCACTTTCCGAAGGGAGTGGGGTTGCTGGTGGCGTTACGCCGCAGTTTTTTGACCATGTAGCGTCTTCTTCTACGGCATCGCGCGTGAAGTAAGACTGGTAATACTGGGTTTGCCCCGGAACCAGCGGATCAATGTAAACCTGACCTTTGGCGGAAAGAATGACCGCGTGAAAACCCAGATCGGAGTAGCCAAAACGAGCGATTGCATCTGCATTTTGGAGGCTTTTCCCAATATACGTTTTAATATTCGGATAGCGAGCCGCCAAAGCCGGTTCCATAATCGGCGATTCCTCCACGGCGAAGGTTTCCATCGAACCGTCGGGAAGAGGCAGCGTAAGCCATAAGGGATTTCGCTCCGCCGCGTGGCTAAATTCTGCCGGTGCTTGTTCCAGAAGGCTTTTCAAACCCTGCAAATCCAGCGCCAGCAGGCGGTATTGCCTTGCCTTGATGTCTTTGTGCGATTCTCTGGGGAGTACGATGTCAGCTTCAGCTACATCCTGCCAGAAGTTGGTCACTGGTTGTGCCAGCGCCATGTTTATCAGGAGCGCCAGCCAAATGGTCATTTTTATTCTCATAATCAGAAAATTGGATTTTTTTCAATAGTTGACAAAAATAACTTTCTGGATCAATTTCGGGTAATTCACTTTCACAAATTGTCGTAAGATGGCAGGTTTAGGAAACATCTGACGCTGATTGGGCGTTATGGCTTCAAGATGAAGCAGGATGCCGCCATTGCAAAAATGAATGATCTTGGCCGGGAAGGCACGCCTTTCCTGTTCGCTATTGATTTTGCTGCAACAGGATCAATAGTGCTACCACTTCGCGAGGTACAACCAAGGCACCTTTTGTACGATGTGAACGGCATCACGAATGCTTCCCCGCCGCAGACGCTGTGCAAATCGGTACTTTTTGAAAAATACCCAATGGCTTTCGCCGAATACGCTCAAAAATTTGAAGTGGTGAAGCGCCACATTCAGGCGGGCAATAGTTTTCTGGTGAACCTCACCTGCCCGACGCCGGTCACGACCAACCTGAGTTTACAGGAAATTTTTTACCACAGCAAAGCCCGCTACAAGCTTTGGCTTCGGGACGAGTTTGTCGTCTTTTCACCGGAAATTTTTGTGCAAATACGCAATGGTCAAATCGCTTCTTTCCCCATGAAAGGCACGATTGACGCGGCTATTCCCCAGGCGGAACAACTTATTTTGACCGACCCCAAAGAAACTGCCGAGCACCATACCATTGTGGACCTTATCCGCAACGACCTTAGCATGGTCGCCCACAACGTGCGCGTGGAACGACTGCGTTACGTAGAACAAGTGCATACCAATGGGAAAAACCTGTTGCAGGTCAGCTCAAAAATAATTGGTGATCTGAACAAAGACTGGCGTGCTCATCTCGGCGAAATTTTATTTCGCTTGCTGCCGGCTGGTTCCATCTGCGGTGCCCCCAAACCCAAGACGATTGTCATCATCCGCGAAGCAGAGCAATACGAGCGCGGCTTCTACACCGGCGTTTTTGGTATTTTCGACGGGCAAAACCTGGATTGTGGCGTTATGATCCGCTTTATGGAAAAAACGCCGAATGGGCTGTTGTATAAAAGCGGCGGTGGCATTACCTATTTCAGCGACCCCGCCAAAGAATATCAGGAAATGGTGGATAAGGTGTATATCCCAATTGTTTATGCGCCCGAGCAAACCAAAAAAATTACGCCCGCTTTTATTGAAAACATAACATCGTGAAAACTTGTCTGGAAACGATTCGCATTGAAAACCGGCAATGGTGTGGTATTGCGTATCACAATGAGCGTTTCAATCGTACGCGACGGGCGCTTTTGGGTATAGAAAGCCCGATCCGGCTGGAAGATGTGATTGCGATCCCGTCAGGTTTATCTAATAATATTTACAAATGCAGGCTTATTTATGATGTTCATATTCATAAAATCGAATTTCATGAATATAGCGTTAAGCCAATTCGTTCCATTCAACTTGTGGCAGATAATGATATTGATTACCATTATAAATGGCTCGACCGGAGCTGCTTCGCCCAGCATCTTGCCGCTACTTCCTGCGATGATATTTTAATCGTGAAAAATGGCTTCCTTACCGATATATCCTACGCCAATGTTGCTTTTTTTGATGGCGAAAAATGGCGGACGCCCGCTACGCCGTTGCTCGCCGGCACACGTCGCCGACAATTGCTGGAAGAGGGAAAAATAGCGGAGGAAATCCTGCAGCCAAAGGATTTGCGGCATTTTCGAAGCGCAAAATTGCTCAATGCCATGCTGGCATGGGAAGAAAGCTCCCCATTGGATATCAGCGTTTTCAGGTTGTGACGATCACCCTTTGTCTTTCGATAATGGAATTGCGCCCAAATAAAATTTTAAAATCGCGGCACGGTTCTGTATATTTAGGTCAAATCCCTTTGTCATGTTTGAGAAACTATTACCTTATGATGCAGCATATTTGATTTTGGGCGATTATATTCAGTATTATCACCAATTTAAGCGCATTACCAAACGCGCCAAAATCCGCTTTGAGCAACGCGACTGGCATGGCATTCAGGCGGATTCGCGCGAGCGGCTCAATTTATACCGCGATTCGGTCGGTGATACCACAGAAAGGTTAAAGCTGTTTTTGGGTGAAAAAGCCGCCGACCGCGGCTTTTGGCGGGAAATGAAACAAATGTACTTAGATGAAATTTTAAATTTTAACACTCGCAATATCGCTGAAACGTACTATAATTCTGTATTTCGCCACAGCCACAAGGGTTTGAGTGCCGACGAAGAACTGATGTTTGTGCATGCGACTGGCTCGTACCGCGAGTTTAAATCTATGTTGCCTATTTTTCATACGTTTTTTGTTGCAAATCCGATCGAAACCTCCATCCGGCAGATCTTTGCCTGTTATGCTTTCGACGCGCCATTTGAAGATTTGGAACGCGACATCCGTTACATAGCCAACGTTTTGCGGCAAAAACTGGAAACCGAGCAGAAAACCATTCGCAGCGCCCGCATCGAGATGTTGCGATCGGTGTTTTTCCGCAATAAAGGCGCGTATCTGGTCGGGCGATTGTGCTTAGATGAGCGGATGCAACCGTTTGTACTGCCGCTCCTGAATGAAGAAAATGGCATTTACGTGGATGCCCTGCTCACCGAGATGAACGATGTCAGCTCGATTTTCAGCTACAATCGCTCATATTTTCTGGTAGATACCGACATTGCGACCGAAATGGTGGATTTTTTGCAAACGATTCTGCCGTTCAAAAGCATGAGCGAATTGTACAATTCCATTGGCTTTGTCAAGCATGGCAAAACGGTACTGTACCGCGATTTTTTGCGCCACCTGGCAAAATCAGACGATCGTTTTATCATTGCGCCCGGCATCAAAGGCATGGTGATGAGCGTGTTTGCACTGCCGTCATACAATATGGTTTTCAAGGTTATAAAAGATAAATTTCCGCACGTTAAAAATGTGACTGAGCAGGAAGTGAAGCAAAAATACGAGTTGGTGTCGTTGCACGATCGCGTAGGGCGGATGGCGGACAGCCACATGTTTGAAAATTTTATTTTTGACCTTGATCGTTTTTCGGAGGATTTGATCGAAGAGTTGATGAGCGAAGCGCCTTCTAAAATCCAGATAAGAGATAAATATCTTGAAATAAAGCATTTATACATTGAAAAAAAGATGATTCCTCTGAATCTTTTCCTGGAGCGTGCCTCGCTGGAGGAAGCGGAATCGGTGATAGACGACTATGGCAAAGCCATTAAGCAATTGGCGGCGGTGGACATTTTTCCCGGCGATATGCTGCTCAAAAATTTTGGCGTGACGCGCCGCAAAACAGTCGTTTTTTATGATTATGATGAAATTGTTTTCCTAACAGATTGTAACTTTCGCCGGATTCCCCAACCGCGTAGTTATGAGGACGAAATTTCCGGCGAACCTTGGTATTCTGTGGGACCGAGCGATATTTTCCCAGAGGAATTCACCAAGTTTCTTATTGGCAGACGCGACATTCGGGATCTGTTTTTCCAATTGCACGGCGATTTGTACGATATCGAATTTTGGAAAGAAACCCAGGAAAGACTGCGTCGGGGCGAAATCATGGATGTATTTCCATACAACCAGCGCTTGCGCTTTAAAAACTTTTTTAATACCAAAGAAACGGATATAGCTGAGTACCCAAAAGCATCAATATCGCAATGACCAACCGAATTTATATTGCCGCTACCAGCCAGCATGTGGGCAAGACGACTTGTACACTGGGTATTTTTTCTGCTTTGCACAAAAAGGGCTACAACGTGGGCTATTGCAAGCCAGTCGGGCAGGAATTTGTTGACCTGGGCGATCTCAAAGTGGACAAAGACGCATTGCTCTTTTCCCGCATGATGAATTTCGAGTTGTCGGCGGATTGGCATAGCCCGGTGATCGTGGGCAGTGGATTAACGACTGCCTATCTCGACAACCCGGCGCAGTTTCACTTTAAAGAGCGTATTTTAAGGGCGGCGGAGCAACTTCAGGCGCAGCACGATATTGTGATTTATGAGGGCACGGGGCATCCTGGCGTAGGTAGTGTGATTGACCTGTCGAATGCACAGGTGGCAAAGGCGCTGGGGGCGAGCGTCATCATGGTAGCGGAAGGCGGCATCGGCAGCACGATTGACGAGTTGAATGTAAAACTGGCGTTGTTTCGGGAGCAGAATGTCGAAATCAAAGGCGTGATTCTGAACAAAGTACTGCTCGACAAGCAGGAGAAAGTGCGTAAATACGTAGGTGGCAAGCTCAACCAGATGGGGATTCCGCTGCTGGGCGTGTTGCCGTTTGATAAAAATCTCACCTACCCGATCATGGAAACCATTCGCCGGGCAGTGAATGGTGTTGCCTTGTTCAACGAAGAAAAACTCGACAACTGGGTAGAAAATATTGTCTCCGGCTCGCTGGTCGAACGAGGCGAAGTGGAAAATCTTCAGCATTTGCTGCTGATCGTTGGCTTCCGCCGCATTAATGACGTGATCGGCGAAATCGAAGAGCTGGCGCGCAAGCAGCAGCTTGAAAAGTCACCGCTGAGCGGCATTCTGGTCATTGGCGAACGCGACTATATCCCGGCGTTTCTGGAAAGTTTCACCCGGAAAGATTATGTAGAAGAACATAAAATTCCGGTGATCGCCACAACGTTGGACAGCTACGGCGCCGCCCTGAAAATCAGTCGCATCGAAGTGAAGATCAATCTGCGCACCCCCTGGAAGGTGGAACGCGCCATCCAGATCATCAAAGATTACGTGCAGTTGGAAGGGCTGCTGGAAAATAAAGGTTGAAAAAATCAAAAAGATGATAAATAAATCCGTGCACCTTGCCGCATGCGTAGGAACCGCGAATACGCCTATTTCTGTTGGCTCGAACGGCGCGAAAATGGTTTTGATGATTTTTTGTTGGGTATCTGTAAGTATAGATTAACAATTACACATTTCACTAAACAACTTTTTATTAAAAAATA
>CAZQTF010000158.1:0-1332 GCA_964596135.1 uncultured Saprospiraceae bacterium
ACGTACTTTGCGGATGCCCACTTGCGCGGCTACGTCCTGCAATTCGCAATTGCCGTTCACTTCGCAGGTCAGACAATCCAACGGATGATCGGTGAGTACCAATTCCACAATATTTCTGCGCAATTTCAATACGCTTTCCGAATCGGGATAAATCATCAAACCCTCTTCGATGGGCGTGTGGCAGGAAGCCACGGTTTTCAGTCCGCCGTTGCCCTGACGCGCAATTTCGACGCTGCAAACGCGGCAAGCACCAAAAGGCTCCAGATTGGGCGCATCGCAAAGCGTGGGCACGTAATTTTCACCCAAATGGCGCTTCAAGAAAGCGAGAATCGTTTCACCGGCGCGCATTTCGTAGGCTTTGCCGTTGATATAGGCGACTTTGGTCGTTGTTTGGGTGTCTTTTTTAGGAATTGCAGCAATCATGATTTTTTATTTTGAAGCTTCTTTATTTTAAATTTTATGATATGGTTTCCATTTAGTCGATTTACCTTCATGGTATGCGGACTGCTTTGGCTTGTAACTTTTTTGCATCGCCCAAAAAAGTCACCAAAAAACGCTTTTTGCTAACGCTCTTTGAGCCACTGGCTCAATCAAGCCCAGAAATCAAACTCCTCCGTCGAACAGGGATTTGCCGGGCAGCCGCCACAAATAGTACAAAAAATTAAATATTTTCAACATCAACAAATCAGCATATTATTGAAAATAAGGATTTAATTCATCTTTAAAATACGCCATCGCATTGCGAATCGGTAATGGAATGCCCCCGCCCAACGCGCACAGCGAGCCTTTGGCTAAAGTTTCCACCAAATCGTTGAATAATTCTTCGTTGATCCGATAGTGTTCGTGCTGGGCCTTGCTGAGCATTTCCTGACCACGTACCGATCCGATCCGGCAGGGGAAGCACTTCCCGCAGCTTTCATGCGCGGTGAATGCAAACAAATGCTCCAAGTATTTTACCATTGGATACCCTTCTGGGATGCCGATAATAGAAGCGTGCCCAAGCAGGAATCCGTTTTCCGCAAAGGATTCAAAATCAACGGTTAAGTCAGGAATTTTGTGCATCGGTACTAACCCGCCAAGCGGACCGCCAATGTGCAAGGCTTTGACCGGTTTTCTAAAACCGCCGCCGAGTGCTTCCACAACTTTGGCTAAAGGTGTGCCCATGTCCACTTCGTACAAGCCGGGTCGGTTAAAAGCGCTATCGAGCGAAAGCAACTTCGTACCCGCTGAGCGTTGCGTGCCGATTTTGGCGAAAGCCGCACCGCCATTTACTAAGATGTCATATAAATTCGCTAACGTTTCGACGTTATTTACTACCGTCGGTTTGCCAAA
>CAZQTF010000158.1:1432-2524 GCA_964596135.1 uncultured Saprospiraceae bacterium
CGAATGTAAATCACGCCGCGCTCCGCGCCTGCCGCGTAGCCCGCAATCAGCATGCCCAGCAACACCGCATAAGGTTGTTTTTCCATCAGATAGCGATCAGAAAAAGCGCCGGGATCACCTTCGTCGGCATTGCAAACGATGAATTTGGGTTCGCCTGCAGCTTTGCGGCAAGCATCCAATTTAAACGCCATCGGAAAACCCGCGCCGCCTCTGCCGCGCAAGCCGGAATCTTTGATGGATTGTAACAAAGCATCAGGACCGGATTTGAACATCGCCGCCAACTGATGTTTGCACTCATCCAATGCAGGAAAAGGCTTGGTAAGAATAGGGGTACCCAATGCGCCCACGCGGTAGTGATCGGTACCATCTGAGAGCGTTCCGTTGATAATATCGGCAATATCGCTCATTTTTTTGGCGGAGTAATTATGTCCATTAATGTGAAAAGCGCTGTTTTCGTGGCAACGCCCCAGGCAGCACATCTCACCGATCTCCTCTTCTTTAAAATGCTTTCGCAATTCGTCCTTCACTGCCTCCTGCGTACCGGCGAGCAGGCATGCGCTGCCGTTGCAGACATAAACCTTTTTTCCTTGATTTTCTGGCTTGGTGAAATCATAGAACGTCGCCGTGCCATACACATTCGCATTGCCGATGAGAAATTCATCCGCCAGTTTTTGCGTGGCTTCCTTATCCGACGCGCCATTTTCCTCTGCCAGATTGGCGATGCGCTCGAAGAGATTATTGGTCAAGCCCTTCCCTTTTCGTCCGGCTAATGCTGTGAGATTTTTGGACATTTTGTTTTGGTTTTGAATTTGGTAGAGGAATGTTAGTAGAGGGTAGAGGGACAAAGATATAGGGATTGGCTCCTACTCCTTCTACTTTTGTCCAAATAAAATAAAATTTGGTAATCAGGCAAAATGATTCCACTAATTTACGAAAAAATCAGGAATAAAAAATACAATTGCTCTTTTTAAAAGAGAAGACGGTTGTCCAGCTTCAATCTCCCTTCCTGTTTTTGATTTTTATTTTATATTTGTTCAAATCGCGTTTTAATCACTAAAATCCAATACCTATGCTCGACCAACGCATCATTGA
>CAZQTF010000158.1:2624-9038 GCA_964596135.1 uncultured Saprospiraceae bacterium
TGGCGCTGGCGGGTTTCACAGCTCTGGCGCCAGATGGATTGTCCCCTTTAGGCAATACCCCTGCCGATCCTGATGCTGCACGCGATCTCATCGGGAAGCTCGAAGCGTCAGTTGCCCTTCAATTGTTCAAAGATGGTTTGAAATACTTGCGCGAATTGCCAAAAGCCACTGGCAAAACAGGTTGCGTAGGCTTCTGTTGGGGCGGCGCGATGGCAAATAGCCTGGCAGTAAATGATCCCAATCTGAATGCTGCGGTTGCGTTTTATGGTCGGCAAGCAGCCGCCGAGGATGTTCCCAAGATCAAAGCCTCGCTAATGCTGCACTATGGCGAACTGGATGCGCGCATCAACGCTGGCATTCCGGCGTACGAAGAAGCATTAAAGCAACATAATAAAGAATATCAAGTTTTTGTCTATGAAGGCGCGAATCACGCTTTTCATAATGATACGGCAGGGCCACGTTATGATGAAAAAGCCGCAAAATTGGCGTGGGGACGGACGATTGACTTTTTTAGGGATAAGCTTAAGTGAAATTCAGCTCACAAAAAGGTGCTGCCGCCAAAGTACAGCGTGGCTACCAGAGGCGTTGTCATGATTTCTGCACCGCAGGCTTTTCTGCGATGACCTTCTTTGTGCCTAAAGCGCTTTAAAATATCGTTTAGCAAGCAGTATATTATTTTTGGAGCATATCATACCGTTTAAATTACTTTTTTTAAATAAAAAGCCATCCGTAAAATCACAGATGGCTCTTCGGATCTGATAAAAGTTATTTATTTCCCTTTCGGTCGCTTCCAACGCACGGGCGCAGGGGGTTCGGGTTTGAGTTCTATGCTTTGGGTTTTGAGAAGCTTCATCGCTTCTTCTACTGCGCGTTCCAATTGTGGATCGCCGCCTTTAATGACTTTGGCGGGGTCCTGCAGCACGGTGATGTCTGGTTCGATGCCCTCACCTTCTACCGCCCAGTTGCCATTAACATCATAAAAGCCGCCGCGCGGAGCAACCATGCGCCCGCCATCCACAAATAACGGCGTATCCCAGGTGCCAACCAAGCCACCCCAGGTGCGCGTGCCTACTAATGGGCCAATGTTCATGTCTTTGAACAGATAGGGGAGGAGGTCACCGCCGGAACCGGAACGCTCATTGGCAATCATGACCTTCGGACCCCAAATACCCGCCATTGGCGTAGTAAATGGACGGTGGTCGTTGGCATTGCTATTGAAATAACCGCGTAATTTACGTGCCAGGATATCCACCATATAATCTGCCGCGGAACCTCCGCCGTTGTTGCGTTCGTCAATGATGGCACCCTTTTTGTCCTGCTGTGCAAAATAGTAGCGATTGAAATAAGTATAGCCGGGATTGCCGGTGTTAGGTACATAAACGTAGGCCAATTTTCCACCCGAAAGCTCTGCCACCTTGCGGCGATTGCTTTCTACCCAATCGCGCGAACGAAGCCCACCTTCATTGGCAATCGGCACTACGGTGAGGCTTCTTGCGCCATCCAGGCTGGTGGTGGAATTGACTTTTATTCGAACCTGCTTGCCTACGGTGCCTTCAAACAAACTATATGGATTCATCGGCGCCCGAAGCGATACGCCATTGACTTCCAGCAGATAATCGCCTTCGCGTACATCCATGCCCGGACCCGAAAGCGGCGCTTTCAGATCGGGATTCCAGTTTTCGCCGGTGTATATTTTTTTGATGCGATAAAATCCATTGATTTCTTCCAGATCCGCGCCGAGCAAACCGATGGGAATATTTTCTACCTCGGGAAAATCGCCCCCACTCACGTAGGAATGCCCGACCGCTACCTCGCCACTCATGATGTCCACCACGTAGTTCAAATCAGTGCGGTGGCGAACATGATCAATCCAGGGACTATACCATTTGTACACATCATTCCAGGGAGCGCCATGCACGTTATTCACGTACAAAAAGTCGCGCATATAGCGCCAACCCTCACGGAAAATCTGGTGCCACTCGGCTTGCGGCTCGATCTTGATCTTTAAATCCAGATTTAACTTGCCGTCGCCGGCTTTTGCTGCGCCTCCATCGGTTTTCACGATGCCCCAGGTGCCGTTGCTGCGGTATAGCAGGCTTTTGCGATCCTTCGAAACAGCTACGGATTGCACGGGTTTCATAAATTCAATGGACTTTCGGTCTTTAAAACTGTAGCGGTGCAGGGTAAAACCTTGCTCATTGGGCACGCTTTCCCAATAAAAAATGTGGTCTTTGGGTCCTGCCATTAAACCCTGATAGTTGCGCAGCGGAATATCGAGTGCAATGATGCGTTGATCAATTCCATCAAAGTCAATTTTTATATTTACCGAATCCTTTTTTTCGTTTGCCTTATTGTTTTCGTTTTCTTCCTCATCGCTTTTCGGCGCGAGTGGCGAAGGATCATTTTTGGACAACACTGCACAGTACAAGCCTCGTGTGACCTGATGCTCATAAGAGCTCATATCCAGCCAGCCGGTGTTCAAGCCAAAATCGGTGCTGGCAAGGAAATACAAATATTTACCGCTTTCGTCCCAATCGGGAGTAATGCAATCCGCCAAACCATCGGTTAGTTGCGTAACCTTTTCGGTATCCACATTGTACACAAAAATGGCTTTAAACTGATTGTTGAGCAGACGCGCATAGGCGATCCACTTGCTGTCGGGCGACCATACCGGATTCATCGAGCGATTTGGATGCGCGAAGCGGTCGGTGTCCACTTTTTTGATGGCGCCACTGGCAATGTCCACGTTCCACATGTTGTAATCGGTGTCGGTAAAAGCGATATACTTACCATCGGGCGACCACGCCGGGCGGAAAAAGAAAGTCGGATTGGGTATCGCAATGTTTGTCTTGTTTTCACCGAACTGATCGGCTACGACCAGTTGATATTCGCCGCCTGCATCTGAAAACCAGGCAATTCGCTGCCCATCGGGCGACCAGATCGGCGCGCGGTCGGCGGCTCCTGAAGATTGTGTGAGGTTGCGCCAATCCCCATCTTCTTTTGGCACGGTGAAAATATCGCCGCGATATTCAAACAACGCTCGTTTGCCCGTTGGCGACAGCGAAGCGCTCTGCAATTGGGTGGCACGCACGTCTTCCCAGCGCGGGCGCGCCCAGTTAAAATCGCCTTGCACATTGATTTCCAGTTGCTTGGCTTTGCCCGTAACCGGATCGAGCAGGTGCAGATAGCCGCCTTGTTCGTACACAACGCGATCTTTGCAGGCATCGAGACTTTTTACATCGAAATCCTTGTGAAAAGTGACCTGCTTCAGCTCGTTGTTTTTGGGATTGAACGCCCAAATGTTATTGGCATAATCGCGTTCAGAGAGGAAATAAATCACGCCATTGTACCAAACCGGATCGGTGTGGCGCTCGCGGTCGGGTTGCGGCGTTTGCTTGAGTTCGTAGGTTTTCAAGTCCAGAATCCAGATGGGCTGGGCTTGTCCGCCGCGGTAATTGCGCCATTCGGGGTCCCAAAAAGTGATCGGCGTGTACGCTGCATATTTGCCATCTTCCGAAATTTCGCCAAAGGCAGCCTGCGGAATAATCATCGGTTTGGGCAAACCGCCGTTTATGCCAACGGTATAAAATTTTACAATTTTCGTCGGTACACCTTCGCGGGAAGACTGAAAGACAACTTCCTTGCCATCGGGTGTCCAACCTTGCACAAAGTCGTTGGCTGGATGCCAGGTCAAGCGCTTGGGCTCGCCGCCATCGGTTGGAATGACATAGACATCGGTATTGCCATCGTATTGTCCGGTAAAAGCAATCATTTTGCCATCCGGCGAGAAGTGGGGGTAGCTTTCGGTGCCCTCAAAGCTCGTAAGGCGCCTGGCGTCGCCGCCTTCGCGACCAACGAGCCAGATATCATCGGCATACACAAAAGCGATGTATTGATCGCTCACCGTGGGCTGGCGGAGGAGTTGGGTGCCTTGTGCCAGTAGCCCATTTGCGGCAAGCAAAAATGTTAAAATAAAAAACGGTTTGAGTTTCATACGTTGCAGTTTTTGTTGGAATAGCGCAAGATAAGGAAGGAAGAAGAATTACGGAAAGAAAATTACGGATGAGGTTATAAAGTAGCGAGAAGAGCGCAGAAGGATGATTTTGAAAACAATCCAGGTGTTCGCTCTGTTCCCATTTTTGAAGTTTTTGTAACTCCTTTACCCCATTTACTTATTATAAAATTATGGCAGATATTTGGAATTACCTGAAAGGATTGTTTAATAAGTCGGAAGCAAGCTCGCCTGCGCAGCCTTACATCCACGAAATGATCGAGCGCAGCGCCGAGGAAAAGAGCGATTATGAGCACTGGAAAAATACGCTGGTGCGTCGGCGTCTTACCGATTGGCTGAGCGATCAATACGCCATTTTCAGGGTGTTGCCGGATGATGTGGATGAAAGCATGGATTTCCTGGATACGCCATCTTCCAAGGGCTTTGTGATTCATTTTTATAAAACGCGCTACAGCCGCCGTGACGTGATGCATTTACTCGATTATCTAAAAGAACAAGTACTGGGATTGGATTATCGGACGCAGATTTCGGATACACGCACTTTTAATCGCGAAAATTGGGTGGAAACGATCGAGCGACACTACCTGAAACCCAAGCCAGATTTTATGAGCGAGGGCAAGTTCAATCAGAAATTTGGCAATGTCACCATCGAAATGAGCCTACGCAACGACCAGCCGCATCAACTCAAGTTTCAGGCGACGAGCTATAAGGATCACCTGTTTAAAGATGCCCACGAGTTTGGGGATCTAATGCAGGCGATTTTGATGTAATGATTGGAGATGGTAGCAAGTAATATCATCTGCTCCGCGTCCAATGTGCTATTTATTTTTACACCTTTCAGATTCAATAGTCTGTTCACCCAAATGCGTGTGAGATATTTTTAACTCAATATCCCGTTTTTTTAAGTCATTATATGATGTTTTATTGTCGTCGAATGATATTTTATTATATAAATATCATTTTACGTCGTCGCCAAACGATTTTATGTTGTCAATTATTCATTTTACCAAGCTGCTACATCATATTCATAGATCGCTTCTTCAGGTTTTGAGGTCGAACAACACCATCGTCAGCCAGTTAAACCCCAAAGGCATTTTGTAAATTTGCAAAATCGAAGCATGATGAAGCCTGGCATCTTCATATTTAATGCTCGCCCCAGCTTTTTTCGCCTGCCGTCACTTCGATCGGCAAAATATTTAGTTTATTGGGCAAGGGACAGGTCGCAAATGCCGTGAATGCGCAGGGCGGATTGTAAGCTTTATTAAAATCCAGGATAGTTTTACCATTGGCATCGGCTTTATCGGCATAGAAAAAGCGTCCTGCGCCGTAGGTCGTATCGCCGTTGGTAGCGTCGCCGAACACAAAAAAGAGTTCATCACCTTCCACCGTTGGGTACAAGCGATACTGCTTGCCTTCGATTTCAAAGACAAATGCCCCCGGCGAATCCTCCTGGTAGGTGTCGCCAATCACATCGGTGACGGGTAACTTGAATCCTGGCGCTGCCGGCTCGAGCGTAGCTTCCACGCGCCATTTGGGATCCACCGGGAATCGTTCAATGCCTTTAAAATTCAGCACCGTCGGGCTCGCCAAATCGCGCAAGCGCACAAAAAAACGATCGCCCCGCCGAATGATAAACCAACGCAAGGATTGGTGGGACAGCACGACTGATTCCGATGATCGGGATTTGAAAATAACCATCTTGCGCACTTTTTTCTGCTGAGCCCGGACGTCCGCCTGGGGGGCAATAGCCATACGCACTTGCCCATTTTTCAAGATCAACGTGCCAAGGTTTGCATCACCTTTCGGGAAAATAATATCATTTGACGGATCCGATCCAAAGGTGTTTTTGCCTTCTTTTAGCGGCAGCAATCCCACCAGGTTCAGCCAGCCGGTTTCGCTCCGGAGCGAAGCCTCGCGCCTGGTGTGCCAGGCATTGATTTCTGTTACGTAAGCCGCATCCGCATTTTGAAAGGCAAAGAGTACATTGGTCAGCAACAGTCCGATCAGGAGTAAGTATATTCGCATGGCGTTTGATTTCTTTTCACAATGACCGTAAAAGTAAAGCAAAATCAGCAATCTGGATTCAGTTTAACAATTGATAATCAGACCTTCATACCTATGAAGCGGTGTTCATATAATTTGAACATTTCGCAATGTTTCAACAAACACCTATCTTCGTATCAGCATGAAAAATGAAGCGCTGGCACGACTGTTTTATCTCGAAATCCGCAAAATTGCACAAAACGATGCGTTGCCCTTGGTGGGGTAAATTCATGGTAATGGAGCTGTATTGAAATAATATTATCGTTGACATTTACTTTGTCTTGGTTTTTATATAATATCTGACAAAATTACCGGCATTTTTGGATTTGTTTCGTTTTTTGAGATATCGTGACATGTTT
>CAZQTF010000159.1:0-9004 GCA_964596135.1 uncultured Saprospiraceae bacterium
AAATCTTTTGCCGGCTTTAATGTAATGAAATCCCAGCACAATTAAGCACAAAAACAGTCCCAAAAATTCGCGGGTGTACTCGATGTGCGGTTCTTCTGCTTTCATCGAACCGGCAATGTTGGGCATTCCCATTTGAATCCAATGGACGAATTCAGGGATTAAAAATGTTGTACAGATCAGACAGATCAATATCCCGGCAATGATGACCCAACGGTTGTACCTGCCAAATGCTGCCAACGCCGAAATGCCCGCCACCAAAGCATACAGCGCCATCCAGCCCCAGGGATCGGGATCGTTATACTGCACAATGGAAAACAACAGGAAGAGAATGGCTAAGATGATATTCAATAGTTTCATTGCTTCATGGTTTCACTGAAACAAAATTCAAAACTCCAGCCGCCAACTGAGCAAAGGTATTAACCCCAGTTGGTTTTTTACTATAATTGTCTGTTTTTCAACATCATAGTAGCTAAAAGCAACGTTTTCGGCATTGCTCGCATTTTGCATATCCAGTGCAACGGTACTGTTGTATTTTGTTTTATTGCGTTTGTAGTAAAATCGCAGATCGGTTCTGAAAAACGCCGGTTGCTGTACGCTAAATGCCTGGCTATCAATGTAAATTGTTTCGCCTGCTGCCAATGAAGCCTCGGCATCAATCGGGGTATCCCGGAAACCTCCGAGATAAGTGATGCGCACATTCGCCCCAAAAACCGCGTTAATGCTGCCCTCGCGCTGCGCCCAACGCCATTCCTTACCAACCGTGGCGTTGAGAATATAATTGCCGTTCCAGCGGGTATTTCGCTCGATGCCATCGCTGCCCGTGTATTTTGATTGGTAGAGCGTTGCGTTCGCCAGCAGGTAGAAATCGTTGGTGATAAATTGCTGAAAACTCAACTCTGCACCGTAGTTGCGCCCAGTGCCGTCGTTGACCAACCCCAGTAGTGGCGAGCCTTCCAGCAGATTTAACGCAGAAAAAGAATTCCCGCCGTCAACGATAAAAGCAACCGGGACATCAAACAGACTTTGGTAATAAAGTTCCGCATTCAACATACTCGACTGGCCAAACCGTTCGCAATACCCCAGCACGATATGGTGCGCTTTGGTAAACTTAAGGTCGAGTGTACCACTCGGATTGGAGGTGATAAACGCCCGAAACACCTGTGGTTGCTCGATTTGCCCGTGTAAGCCATATGCTATGCTCAGGCTGCGTCGCTTCGACAAACGCCAATCCAAAGAGGCACGAGGTTCGGGCAGTACGCTGGAATATTCGGTCGCCAATAACAGTCGCAAGCCAAGGTTTGCGTTTAGTTTCGATGCTATCTGGTAACGCCAGTTGACGTAAGGTTGCACAACGATGTTATTGCCATTGGCGAAAGCCCGTCCGATTTGATTTTGAACCGATCGAATGTCGTAATGCTGAAGGGTAGTTAGCAATCCAAGCTGCCAGTTGGAGCGAGCATTATCCTTGTAATTCAGAAAAGTATGTAAAGACCATTTGCTCTGCAAATACTGGTCGGAATCCACATTCTGCAATTGATATTTTTCATCCAAACGATCACCCGTGCGCTCGCTGTCGAGCAGGGAATAAGCCAGCGCCGTTCGCCAGATCGCGCGTTTGCCGAGGGGCTCGGTGAAAGTTGCGCCGAATGCTCCCATCGCTGATGTAAAATTAATATCAAAACGATCTTTTTGGAATTCCCAAACTGAAGAATCGCGCTCCGCTCTGAAGATGTTCTCGCTGTTGCCGGCCATGCCAAAAAGGGTAAGCTTTGCCCCGTTTTTGAATGGAAAATTCAGATTGAAAGAAAGGTCGTAAAAATTGATCTGCTCATCGCCAACATCTACGCCCAATTGCCCCAGCAAACCCACCGTTGAGTAACGTACATTGAACAGGTAAGAAGCCCCGCCTTTCTTGGCAAAGGGACCCTCATTGGCAAATTCAAGACCGATCAAACCAATTTGAGCAGTTGTCTCATGCTTTTGATTGTTGCCTGTGCGCAGCCGCATATCCATGACCGCCGAGAGTGCATTGCCAAATTCCGCCGGGAACGCGCCCATGTAAAATGTAGAAGTAGCCAGCATTTGGGCACTTAGGATGTTCACGCCGCCTCCATTGGCAGTCACGCGGTCGCTGAAGGTACCGGCGTTAGGTGTATGGTTGGGATTGACAATATCCACGCCTTCGAGCCGCCAGAGCAAGCCGTTGGGCGAGTTGCCACGCACGGAAATGCCGTTGGCTTGATCGTTATTGCCGACAACGCCGGCAAAATTGGTCGCCAGTCGCGCCGGATCGTAGAAAGTCGCCGGAAATCGCAGCGTTTCTTCGATCGTTAGTGTTTTCACACTTACCGGATGAAGCAACTGGCGCGGCGCCCGCACCACAACTTCCGTTATTTGATTGGTTTGTTCCGTCAATTCAAAGTTCTGGATCACTTCCCGCCCTGATTCCACAAGGATTTCGGTGACCGTCAGTGTCTGGTAGCCCACGTAGCCTGCCTGAAGCCGATAGCGCCCGACCGGTACCTGCTCTATGCGAAAATTACCGGCAGAATCCGTCACTGCTCCCAGTTGTGTTTCCAGGATTTGCACCGTAGCCCCGACCATTCGCTGCCCGGTATCCGCATCAGTGATGGTGCCGCGAATGATTTGGGTAAGGGATTGCGATAAAGCAAAGAAAGGCAAAACGATTGTCAGTATAGCCAGGTAAAATTTATACATGCTTTATTTCATTGGTAATGGGAACAAAAATATCAAAGCCAGTGGCAATTTCTCGTAAAAATATTGCTTCTTTAATTTTGAAATTAGGCAAAAACCACTATATTTGCACGCCGAAAAAGACAGAAGCTTATATTTGTTATCAAATTTGAAAATAGTCAATAAAAATGGCACACCATAAATCGGCTTTAAAGAGAATTCGCCAGGACGAGCGCAAGCGTTTGCGCAACCGTTATTACGGTAAATCAACACGTACTTCGATCAAGAAGCTGCGTGATTTAACCGACAAAACAGAAGCTGAAAAGTTTTTGCCGAAAGTAATCAGCATGGTGGATAAATTGGCAAAACGCGGTACCTGGCACAAAAACAAAGCTGCTCATCTGAAGCGAAGCCTGATGAGACATGTCAATGCAATGGGGTAATATCAACCCAGCCCAAATGAATAAATGAGGGCGAAAAAGTGTATTCTGATACTCAGAGTACACTTTTTTCATTGGGTGTAATCTTCTCGACCGTCTTGCCCATTTTTCCCGCTTATCAGCCTTCTCTATATTCCACAAAAAGTGTATTTTTGCAAACGAACGTTCATTCGTATATGATCATTGCAAGTTTTTGTACGTGTTTGAAGATAAAACGCTGTACCCCCAAAATTTAAAACTTCCCAAAATATGACGCCAAAGTTTCACATGCTGAAAATAAAAGATATTCGCCGGGAAACGGTGGATTGCGTGTCTATTGCTTTTGAAGTACCCGAAAGGCTTCAACCAGATTATGAATATATCCCCGGGCAGTATCTGACTTTGCGCACCGACCTGAAAGGCGAGGAAGTGCGCCGTTCTTATTCCATCTGCTCAAGCCCGGTAGATGGTGAATTACGTGTGGCAATCAAGCAGGTGACAGACGGACTTTTCTCAACCTTTGCCAACGAAGTTCTGACCGTTGGCGATACACTCGACGTGATGACCCCGATGGGCAGTTTCCATAGCACGTTGCACCCCAACAACGTCAAGCATTATGTAGCTTTTGCGGCAGGCAGCGGCATTACGCCGATCATGTCCATTCTGAAAACGGTACTGACGACCGAACCCAGGAGCCAGTTTACGTTATTTTATGGCAACCGCGCCACCGATAGCATCATTTTCAGAGAAGCGATCGAAGGTTTAAAAAACTTGTATTTAGGCAGGCTGAGCGTACACTACGTGCTCAGCCGAGAGCATACCGGCAGCGATTTGTTTACAGGACGTATTTCGAGAGAGAAATGCGAAGTTTTTTTTGAAAAAATCATTGATCCGGAAGAGGTAGATGAATTTTTTATCTGTGGTCCGCAGGAAATGAATGAAGATATTCGCAACCTACTCCTGGAGCGCGGGCTGGATCGAAAAAAAATTCATGTCGAATTGTTTACCACTGGTGTCACCAAAAATGGGTTACCCAAAGCCACTATATCGAATCAGCCTGGTTTTGAAGCACAGATTCAAATAACACTGGACGGCAATACATTTGAGTTTCCGTTGCTCTCTACAGGCGACAGCATTCTGGATGCTGCGCTCAAACAAGGAGCGGATCTGCCTTTTGCCTGCAAAGGCGGTGTATGTTGCACTTGCCGCGCCAAACTGGTATCCGGCGAAGTGATGATGGAACTGAATTACGCGTTGGAACCCGACGAATTAGCGGCGGGTTATATCCTCACTTGCCAATCGCATCCCAAAACGGAACGAGTAGTTGTGGATTTTGACAGCTAATAAAAGATTGAAAATCAGATGTAAATACTTGCTTGGTTTCTTTATCAATAAAATTGCAAAATGATAGTTGAACACTCCGCCAACGAAAAAACCAAAAAACAAGTGATCTTTGAAGCGGCGGCACGGCTGTTTCGCGACAAAGGCTACGCGGCAACATCTATGCGCGATCTAGCTGAAAGGGTGAATCTGAAAGCTTCCAGTTTGTACAATCATATCGGTTCTAAAGAGGAAATTCTACGAGAAATCTGCTTCGTCAATGCTCAGCGGTTTATCGAAGGGATGAAAGAAGTGGAGCAAATGCAGGGAAACGCCGCAGAAAAAGTACGTGCACTTATTCATTTGCATATTCAAATTGCCTCCGAAGACCTGACCTCCGTCACCGCTTTCAATGATGAATGGCGGCATCTCAGCGAGCCGCACCTCAGCGAATTCAAGGCTTTGCGGCGTGATTATGAGCACCGTTTTCAGACAATAATCGAGATGGGTATTCAAAACGGCGAATTCAAACCTTTAGATTCGTTCACCATATTGTACACGATTTTTTCTTCTGTACGATGGCTGTACGATTGGTACAAACCCGAACGTAAGGTCTCTCCCGATGACATCTATCAACAGATTGCCGCTTTATTGATGTCGGGGCTTTCCAGATAAACCAACCGTTGCTCATTATTGCTTCATACCTCTACTCCGGCAGATCATTTGCTCAAAATCGGAAAATTGGCGGTCCAGAAGCGCGCGAAGGTTGGTTTTTACATCCGATTCTTCGACAAAGCTGTAATCAATACTATTATAAACATACTGTTTGATAGCACTGTAAGTGACGCTTGAGTAACGATTGGCCAGGAGAACAAACTGCTCCGTGAGGTTACTACGCAGCACACCCGCATCATCCGTGCTGATAACAATCGGCACGCCTGCATTTTTATATAATAAAAACGGATGGCGGTCGTCTTTCACACGCAGGATAAACTCGTTGCTGGTCAGGTTGACTTCCACAACAATCCGGTGATCGCGCATATAATCGAGCAGGGCAAGCGGCTCGGCTTCGTAGGGAAGATCTACGCCATGCCCGATACGATCGGCGCCGGCAATGCGAACCGCCGCATTGATGTGCCAGGTGAGCTCTTCCGAAGGAACCAGCCCGAGTGTGAGTTCACCCGCGTGCATAGCATATTTTACTTTTGGAAATAATACCTTACCGAAAAAACGGAACATCTGCATATGCAGCCAGTAATCACGCATGGAAATAGGATTATCTTCGGGCGCAACAATATTGACCCCGACAATCAGCGAACTGCGATCGGCAGCGAGAAAGCACATCGCCAGCCTCCGAAAAACCTGTACTGGCTCTTCCACACGAAGAGCGTGCAATTGGTAGCGCAGCACAAAAGTGGAGTCGTCTAAGCTCAGGCGACGATGCGTTGCCTCGGATTTGGCGACAAAATCAAGGACACACTGTTCCGCCCCTTGCATCCATAACTGGCGGTAGAGGCTGCGCAGAGTATCGAGCGTAGCTGATTCATTACGCGCTGATTGCAATTGTTGTAAAATGGCATTATAATGCATCAGTTGATCGCCTATGCCAGGGCAGGCGGGTCCGCCGCGCATCGTTTCGATGTATTGCACATTTTCATGGCGCGCGCGCTGCTTGAGTTCCAATAATCCCTTTTCCAGCAGGTGCCGGCTCACCGGATTGAAATAATCAAACGTACTGAAAAAATGCTGGTCGGGCGGCACCTCCGTCTGCACGTAATCCTTGACCGACCAAAGACGCAGCAGCTTCTGGCGAATGCTCCACAACAAGCCTTCCTGTTGCAATGCAGAAAACCGCACCCAGTTGTTATCGGCACTATTTTCCTGAAGCGTATCCCTGACTTCCAGGGTTTGCCGGTGCACCCAATAGTCCTGCTGTATGGCTTCATCTACAAAGGTTTCGGTGTAAACCGAGCCGCTGAAATGATGGTGTAAATCACCGCCTTTGGGCATTTGCTGAAAGAACATGGTAAGCGCCGCCGTTTGATGGCGAATAGAGTCAAGATGCACGTTCAGCAGTATTTCTGATGGCGATGTAGTCAGCTGAGCAATAAAAATTTGGGGCAATAACAGCAGGCAGAGCAGCAGGATTTTTTTCATAACGCACGATGTTTATAGCTGCTCAAAGATATTCTTTTGGCGGAGCTTTGGCAACGCAGGAACATCGAAATAGCATTCCGCGATAAAAATGAATCTTGTTTTTGCAGTCAATAGACGGGTAAAATTAAGCTGCAATTATATTTTTAAAAAAATTGATTACAAATAATTTACATCAAAAAACCGATAACAATTAACCTGCCCGCCTACTGCTTTTATCTCCCGAATTTCCAGTGGAAAGCCGTTGGCTAATTCACCATGCGTATCGCCAGGCGTTCCGCGATTGCCTGCAATTGCTCGATACTCATAATAAATGGCTCCGGATCGAGGGCGCCCCAGTTGGTATCTTTCAGTTCAATGAGCAAGCCGTTTTTTACAAAAACAACCACCCGGCAGGTATCACCGGAACCTTTGTCGGGCTGCTGAAAACGCACACCGTAATCGCCCAGGTCTTCGAGATATTGAAAAGACGCATAACGCTCGCTGCCTTTGGCGTAGGATTCAATCACTTCTTTGGCGCTGCGATTACCAGTGATCGGGCTGACCAACAAAATGAGGTTGTTTTTGAAGAGATTGGGCGTCCCTTTGCCGTACATTCGGTTGCAGTGCGAATTGTCTTCTTTGACGATGCCAGTGGCTTTTACCGTTACATCAAAGGCGCTGGCGCCGCATACCTCTTTGACCAGCGATATAGGAAGCAAATCGTCGCAGAAACTGTTTTCCTGCGCCTGAAGGGCAGGAAGATAAACGGCAACAAACAGCCATATGAGCAGCTTTTGGGTACACATGACTTTGACATTTTGTTTACTAAATCGGTTTGAGAAGATTCTCAGGGTTTAAATATATAACTTTTTTTTATAAGAATCTGTCCGATATTATCGAAGAATTTTTTAAACCCATTTTTACGGTTAAAAAGGAGGTTTGTCTGTGGGTATTGCCTGAAAGTTCTTCCAATTGTGTTTTAAAAAAGGACATACCTGATTTTTGCTGCAAAAGCTGATTTGTTTTAACTTTGAACAATTAACAGAATTTTTTAAATAATTCGGCGTTTGATATCGGACAAAACTTCCATTAAATCATGACACATCACACTGATAAGCACTTGATTATCAATGAAGAACTGGCGAATAGCATTTCGCACGGCTTCGGCATCCTCTTCGGCATCGTGAGTATCCCGCTGCTTATTGCTCTGGCGGTCAGCAAAGGTGACCCCGCTGCCATCATTGGAAGCAGTATTTACGGATTTTGTTTTTTGATGGTGTTTACTTTTTCTACGCTGTATCATGGATTTCAGCAACCTAAGGTAAAAAGCGTACTCAAGGTGCTGGATCACATCAGCATTTATTTTCTGATCGCAGGAAGTTATACGCCGTTTATTCTGACTTATGTTTATAATGCTACCGGCATCACCCTGCTTTTTGTGCTATGGGGCTTGACGTTGCTGGGCATTGTGTTCAAAATATGGTTCACCGGAAAATTTAATTTGCTTTCAACCGCAATCTATCTCATCATGGGCTGGATGCTCCTGTTTGCCGGCAAAATATTTTTCACCAGCCTGCCGGCGCCGGTCATTGCGCTGATCGCCATTGGCGGGGGCTTATATACAATTGGCGTGATCTTCTATCTTTGGGAAAAATTCAGGTATCACCACGCAGTGTGGCACCTGTTTGTTCTGGCGGCGGGCATTTGTCATTATGCAGCAGTGTTACTGACCGTATCATAAAGAAACAGTATGATTATTCTCCTGTAATAATGTTGTCTTTTGAAGTGCTTCGCTCAATAACCAAACCTTCGGTGATAAATGAAATACCCTGCTGCGAAGCGGTGCCAATCATCACGCCCTGAATGATGGGTTGAATTTCTGCACTGTTGGCGCCCCAGTCAACAATAAAGCTGGCGCCCGCGCCGCCTCGGTCTTCCTTGTGCTCTACCACAAACTCCACCGATTCGAGCGGATGCAAAAAAATCGTTTGCTCCAGGTATTGGCGCTGTAATTTCCCCTGTGAGTCATGATAATTCACGGTTGCTACGTACATCGTGTCGTGCAGGCTGGTATTGCGTATGCTCAACGTGGCTGTTAATAAAAATCGCCGCGCATCGCTGCCGTGGTAAATATCGGAGTAAATAGGTACATATACTTTTTTATAGTGTTGTAAATCATTAATACGAACATTCGTATAATGATAATTTTTGCTGGGCAAATGAACAGACGGCTTCGGCTCCTCCGAACAGCCGAATACGACCAGAACAAAAATTTGTAGAACAACGATTGGATAGCGCATTATTTCAAAATAGATTATTTCTTTTGTTTTAACGCCCGCCACCAGAATCCGGGTTGAAATAAACGTTCAAGATTACTTAAATCTACGACTAACTCGGAACAGAACATTACAAAATAGGCATTATCGGCGATCACA
>CAZQTF010000160.1:0-3819 GCA_964596135.1 uncultured Saprospiraceae bacterium
GTATGGCCATAGATGCCGATGGCTGCGCTGGAAACGTAAGCCAGCGGTTTTTTGCCAAGTTTTTGGAATGTTTTCAATAACAGGCGCGTGCTTTTTACCCGGCTGTCAATGATGAGCTGCTTGCGCGCGGCTGTCCAAGGTTTGTCGGCAATGCCCGCCCCGGCGAGGTTGATCACGTAATCGGCGCGTTCCACGGCTGTCTCGTCAATGGTATTTTGGTCGAGATCCCAGGCAAAAGCCGGAAAATCTGCATTGGGATCAGCCGTTCGGCTCAGGTGCAGCACGTTATAGCCGGAAGCCCGAAG
This sequence comes from uncultured Saprospiraceae bacterium, assembly GCA_964596135.1. Classification (GTDB taxonomy): domain Bacteria; phylum Bacteroidota; class Bacteroidia; order Chitinophagales; family Saprospiraceae; genus JADJNW01. The sequence continues at coordinate 306 of CAZQTF010000160.1, forward strand.
CATTTCGCTCAGTCGAATGCCAATTAAGCCAGTACCACCGCCGATGAGTACAGTTTTATGATAGGCTGATGCCATATTTGGTGATTTCAATTATTTCATTGCATTATTGCAAAATGGGTAACAAAGCAATCAAATATTGGTTCAGCATGACATTTGTAGTAAAAATTTTTCCCCCCTTCATGAAATCCTGTAATTTAGAGCGCGTTTAGAGTTACGCTAACGCCTGTCATTTAACAAAATTCTAAAACCAAAACCACTTTACCCATGAATCGCGTATTCAAAGTTTTCGTGTTGCTGATGCTCGGCATCCTCACCATTACTGCCTGCCGAACAGAACCTAAAGAAGAGAAAGTTGACTACAAACGCACCGACAATACGGTTGTCATTCGCCTTCGCGCTGAACCCGATCGCCTGAACCCAATCCTGACGACCAACAATTACGCTACGCAGATCAACAGCCAACTGTTTATGTACCTGACGACGATTAACCCCAAAACGTACGAATTTGAACCATTTCTGGCAAAATCACTGCCAGTGGTGGAGGAAATTACCGAAGGACCACTGAAAGGAGGCGTTGCCTATACCTTTGAAATACTTGACGAAGCCGTGTGGGACAACGGAAGCCCCGTGACCGCCAACGACTACATTTTTACCATCAAAACAGTGCTCAATCCGCTCGTGCAAGCGCAGCGTATCCGCCCTTATCTCGCGTTTATCAAGGATATTCAGGTGGATCCGAATAACCCGAAGAAATTCACGGTCTATACCAACGAAAAATACATTCTCGGAGAAGAAGCTGTTGCCAATACAGTGCCAGTGATCCCGGAATATGTGTACGACCCAGAGGGCTTGATGCGGAATTTTTCGATTGCCGATCTTTCCGATGCCACGAAATCAGAGAAATTGGCTAAAAGCGATGCCCGCCTGAATCAATTTGCGGAAGCATTCAATTCGCCGAAATTCTCGCGCGAAAAAGGCTTCATTTCCGGTTGTGGCGCGTATCAGTTTGATGAATGGCGGACTGGTCAGAAAATAATTATCAGCCGGAAAACCAACTGGTGGGGCGATAAACTGGCAGATAAATACCCCGCATTGGCAGCTTATCCTGATAAAATGGAATTCGTGCCGGTCGGCGACAATGCCACTGCACTCGCGGCTTTGAAAGCCGAAGAAATGGACGTCATCTCGGAGCTGGATGCGAAAGATTTTGTTGAGGTGCGCGATGCTCAGCTTACAAAAGAGCGTTACAATTTTTTCACGCCGCCTCAGTTGGCTTATTCTACTTTGTATTTGAATAATGAAAATCCTAAGCTTGCCGACAAGCGAGTACGCCGGGCGCTGGCGCATGCCATCAATGTGGACGAAATCATTCAGACCGTCTATAATGGTTTTGGTGAACGAGTTGCGGTGCCTGTGAATCCTGGAGCGCCTTATGTAAACGGCAATTTGCAACCGATTCCTTACCGTATTGAAAATGCCAAAGCGCTGCTCAAGGAAGCCGGCTGGGAAGATACCAATGGTAATGGTATTGTAGATAAAAAAATCAATGGACAATTGGTAGAACTCAATCTCTCCTGTTACGTTTCTTCTGCCAGCGAAACGGGTCGCAACACTTTGCTGCTGGCGCAAGGAACCTTAAAACAGGCGGGTGTAAATCTGGAGATTGTTCCACAGGAATTCACGGTATATATGGACAAAGTGCGGAAAAATGACTTTGAAATGGCTTCGGGCGGCAGAACAATCTCCCCAACGCTCTGGGAACCCTCGCAAGACTGGTATTCGGAGGGCGCTGCGGGCGGCGATAATCATAATAATTTCAAAAATGCAGAAGCCGATAGACTCATTGACCAGATACGGGTAACGTTGGATGAAAAGAAGCGGAATGAATTGTACGAGCGCTTGCAGCAAATCATCTACGAAGAGCAGCCGGGCATTTTCTTGTTTTACCCGACGGGGCGCATCGCTGTACACAAGCGCTTTACCGCGGATGCCTACACGATTTTCCCGGGTTTCCTGCCGAATGAATTTAAGCTGAATTTACAGTAAATCCTGATAGAGGTGCCCTGCTTCAGGCTTGCGGCGCCTTTACCATTTTTAAGTACATTATGCTTCGATACCTCCTTCGCCGGATATTAATTTTTATTCCTACCCTCATCGTCATTTCCCTGTTGGCGTTTGGCTTGAGCAAGGTAGCTCCTGGCGATCCGATAGATATGAGCCTGCGGGGCGGACTTGGCGCCGCGGAGGGCAACGTTGGCAATATTCGCAATCGCGAGCGCGTCTATCAGGAAACTGCCCGTTTTCTGGGGTTAGATAAGCCCGTTTTTTATTTCGGGCTTTCAGCTGCTGCTTATCCCGACACGCTGTATCGCATCGCGGAAAAAACCCACCGACAAACCTTGCGCAAGCTCATCGCTCAGTATGGCAATTGGCAGGCAATCTCGGCGTATTACCGTCACATTCGTACATTTGAACATCTCCTTTACTCGTTACCAAATGCTGGCGCTTTGCAGGAAATATCGCTGGTAAGAAGCGCGACGCGGGAGTTGTATTTGCAGCACCAGGATCAAACTATCAATGCAGTTTTTGCTTCTTTGCAGGAATTGGTTGACAAAGACAGTTTATTGGCTAGCGTTGTCAGCCAGCCACTTGCCGGGCTGCAAAGCAGTTATACTCAAGTGAAAACGACTGCCACGCCTCAAAAGCTCTGGATACCCGACCTCAAGTGGTATGGCATTGACAATCAGTATCATCACTGGTGCGCCAATTTCCTGCAAGGCGATTTTGGCACTGCCTACACCGATGGTCGTCCGGTGGGTAGCAAAATATGGGACGCCCTGCACTGGACGTTGATTATGAACGGTATGGCTATTCTGCTTGCCTATCTGCTGGCAATTCCGCTGGGCGTTTTTTCGGCGGTGCGCAAAGGCACTGGCTGGGATCGGGCAGTGACGGTGACGCTCTTTGTATTATACTCATTACCAACGTTTTGGGTTGGCACGATGCTGCTGATGTTTTTGACAACGCCAGAGTACGGGCTCGACTGGTTTCCCACTATGGGCTTGGGCGATGTGGCAGAGGGCGCCTCCTTCGGCGAGCGTTTCCTGACGCGGGCTTCGCATTTGATCCTGCCCGTTTTTTGTTTAATGTATGCTTCGCTGGCGTTCATTTCCCGGCAAATGCGGGGCGGAATGCTCGACGTATTGCAACAGGATTTCATCCGCACGGCGCGTGCAAAAGGCGTATCCGAGCGCAGGATTGTCTGGAAGCATGCTTTCCGTAATGCCCTGTTTCCGATCGTCACGCTGTTTGCATCCGTCTTTCCGGCTATGCTGGCGGGATCGGTTGTTATCGAATTCATTTTTAATATTCCTGGCATGGGCAAGTTGGTCGTTGACGCGATCAATGCTCGTGATTATCCGATTGTTTACACCGTGCTGATGTTATCCTCCCTTTTGACAATGGCTGGCATTTTAATAGCTGATATTTTATATGCCTTGCTGGATCCAAGAGT
>CAZQTF010000160.1:3919-8986 GCA_964596135.1 uncultured Saprospiraceae bacterium
TGCTTTCTTTCCAGGAAAAACATGATGACACTTTCGCCCCGGTGCGCGAGCGCATTCGCAGTGCCAGCGGACGTATCCGCAAGCGGGGCAGCGATTATCTGGCTTATGCCCTCGCCGACAGCGTGGTGGATCATTATTTTATTGTGCTCGATCAGTTGCAGGAGGTTATCGAATCGCTCGAAGAAGAAGTAATGTATAATCCTGACAATCAAACCAAAGGAAAAATTCACCAGCTAAAACTGCAAATGCTGATGCTGCGCAGGTCTATTCTGCCCTTGCGCGAGGCGATCAACTGGTTTGTCAAAAGTGACTGCCCTATTGTACAGCCGGAAACCGATGTATTTACCCGCGATTTGTACGATCACATTATCCAAATAATTGATATGGTAGAGACTTACCGCGACATCCTGAACGGTTTGTACGACCTCTACCTCTCAGAGATTAGCTATCGCATGAATAATATTATGCAATTGCTGACTATCATTTCTACTATTTTTATCCCACTTACTTTTCTCGTCGGCGTATATGGTATGAATTTTCAACATATGCCGGAGCTGACCTGGCAATACGGCTATTTCCTCGTATGGGGCATCATGATTATAATAGCAATCATGATGTTGATTTATTTTAGACGACGGAAATGGTTGTGAGATTACCGAAACCACAAATTGTTGTACACCAGCCAACCGTCGCGTTCCCAGAACACATTCACATCTGCCGGTCGGATAAGCAATTCGTCTAAAAAAACCGTAGCGTGTTGTATCTCGCGGCATTCCAGTTCGAAGCGGATTTGATTTTCTATGTGGCTGATATTCAGGGGGAATTGCACCAGCCCCCAACCGTTGTTGTCCAGTACTACAATGTCGAAGCGGCTACCAATGTGAGCAACGACCTTTTCCCTGCCATCGGGCAGAATCTCCCACACCTTGAAATTGATGCGTGGATACTGGTCTTTGCCCAGATAGACCCACACTTCGCAAGTATTTTCGGTAGCCGGCAACCGGTCTTCGAATACTGGAATTCGCTTTCGAGTGGACAACTCCAGCGCGCCTTTACCTTGATATACCTGCTCTGAAGCCAGGCTGTCGAAAGGGAGGTACAGCACCTGCTTTGAGCTGTCGGGCAGCCAAAGCCCGTCTTTTTGCACATAATTCAGTTGTGCCCACGCCCAGCCGTTGTGCACGTCTTGTCGCCACGCTTCCACACCTTTGTTGAATGCATCCAGCTCTAATTCAAATAGTTGCAGCAACTCGTTTTCAAAAAGAGGCTTCGCATAACGCAGCAAATAACCATAATTTCGTTTGGAAGCATAAAACTGTGTTTTATCCAGCACGACCAACAGTGGCTTTGGGTTGGGTAAATCCTCCAAAAAGCGATAGGGGCGATATGGCAGCAGCGCAATCGGGAACATTTTGAGGGTCTGCTCGTAGGAGGTCCGACTCAGCCAGACACCCATATTTGGCATGCCATAGTGCAAACCTGGAAGCAAACTCAGGCGCAGTAAATCGCCGGGAATTTCCTCGCTAAAATTTTCAGAACCAACGTGATAATAAGGAATCGGCAGCACCGCCTGGTAGCGGCTTAGGTCTATGTTTTTAAACCAATATTGGTCGCTGGCTTCAAATTTTTGCTGGTTTAATTCATCATCATACCAGGGCTTGGGCGTAGCGGAAATAGCGTAGAACGTGGCTTCATAACTCAGCATTGCAAGCGCTCCACCCAGCAGCAAATGCCTGCGCCATGAGGGTTTTAGCCTTTGGGCGAAATGAAAAACATGATACCAGGCTATGATATTCCAACTGTAATAAAATACCCATGCAAAGCGACCCTGCCCGCGAAACTGGCGGTAAGGACCGACATAATCCGCCAGAAAATCCAATCCAGGAATAGTAAATGGTAATCCCAGCGATAGTAATAATATAATAAATGCCGCCGGGAATAAATTTTTCAGAAATACAGGGCTATCGGCTGGCAAAAAGGGTTGCCGAAAACGTCGACGTATCCATTTGATTAGCAGCGCAACGAAAAAAATAACCGCGACCAGCCCAAGATAAGCTTCGCCTTCGATGTTCATATCGCGAATATCTATGATGCGTTGGTCGATCCAATGCCAATAAGGAATGAATACGGATGTAATAATACCTTCCCAGTGAGCGTGATAATCCAGAAAACCCATCGGAATTGCCGGCCGGTCGGGCACTTGGTCGCTCCAGCGCAGCCACAATTGCAGCAACACAAACGGTAAGATCGCCTGAACACTAAAATGCAAGGCCAGTTGCCCTACCTTTTGCCAACTAAAATTTCGCAGTAAATGAAATAAGAAATAAAACGCAATCAGCATGCCGCCGATGGCGAAAAAATAAAAGTGCAATTGTGCCACTAGCCCAAGAAACACGCCGGTGATGATGCTCCAGCGCCACTGTTGTTTTTCTTCAAAACGCATCAATAAATACAGCACCGCCGGCACGACGAATGCGTACGACAACGCGTAGTGCCCCGTCAAACGGTAGGTCTGTGGAGAAAGCATGGTCAGCCCCGCTGCCACCAGCACGCTGTACCAAACCGGCAAGCCGAGCCGCACAAAAATTAAATACAACAGCATGCTGCAGAGCAGAAAAGATAAGATCGGCGCCAGGTTAATCATGGCGATCGTATGATCGGAAATGTCAAGGATGTTTCGGCTGATCCATTTGATCGAATTGGCCAGAATCGGCTGCCCGTCGGTAAACATGACATGCTCGCCGTAGGGGTAATTCATGCCGCCATAATGCAAATAAGTACTATCATGTTTGATGTGGTAGTAAATAGTTGCATAATTTTTGAAACCATCACCATAAATTTGATAAAAGGCCGTGTCTGGTTGCAGGATATAAGGCTTGTACCGCACAAACAACAGCACGGACACCAGCATAATCGTCAAAACTAAACCCGGCGATTTTGATCGTTTCATTATATTTTTATTACACGAGCTCTGATTTATTCACCACATTACCTTTTGAAAAGCCCATATTTCAAAATGCAATAAATTGCCCACAAACCATCGCGCCAGCTAATCTTCTTGCCCTCTTCATAGGTTCTGCCGTAATAGGAAATCCCCACTTCGTAAATGCGAATGCCGGGAATCCGGGCGATTTTGGCGGTTACTTCCGGCTCAAAACCAAAACGTTTTTCTTTTAAATCCAGACCTTGTATCAAGCTGGTTTTGAATAATTTGTAGCAGGTTTCCATATCCGTCAGATTCAAATCGGTGAACATATTCGACAGAAAGGTAAGAAACTTATTGCCAATCGAATGCCAGAAAAACAAAATTCGGTGTGGATTGCCACCCATAAAGCGTGAGCCGTACACCACGTCGGCAAAGCCTTTCAACACAGGCTGGAGCAGCAGATTGTACTCCTCAGGATCGTACTCGAGATCCGCGTCCTGGATGATCAAATACTCGCCCGTCGCCCGTGCAATGCCGGTGTGCAACGCCGCACCTTTACCTTGATTCACTTCATGTTTGAAATAGTGTAGATTCAAATCGGGATGCGCCACCTGGTATTGCAAAATGGCTTGCTCGGTATTATCTTTAGAACAATCGTTAATGATAATCACCTCTTTTTCAATGTTATTTAGTAATTTTACCGCTTTTACCTTGTCCAGGATCAAATGAATCGTTGCGCCTTCGTTGTACGCCGGAATGATGATAGAAAGTTTGCTGAAAGTCATTGAATTGTTTGCGGTTCGATTTTTTGATACCGAGTTGTGTCCGCAAAGTTAAAATATCTTTTTGGTAATTCATGATATTTAAAAACGCCCCATTTTGTAATAAATGCATCATTTTGATCCAGCGCCCAGTCCACCTCGGAAATATTTTCCAGGATGAGCACGCTGCGGGTATTGCCTTTTAGCGATGAAAGCAGCCAGAATTCATAAGGCGAACCCCAAACCATGATGAGTTTGTCAAGCGGCACGTCTTCCTGGCTGATAATCAGTTTTTTTTGAGATAAAGTATCCGTTTTTTCCAGTAAATGTTCCATCCAAGCCAGGCGCTCGGTGTAAGGTTGATGTCTGATTCCAATATGTATAAGTCTGATTATTAATACTAAAGCTAGAATTATAAAGAAAATTCGCTTATCGCGAACAAGTGGAGCGACATCATAAACCAAAGGAAATATTACAAAAATACTTAAAGGAAGATAAAAACTTTCGATGTGAAACTGCGGCATACCCTGATAAAACGAAACATTCACCAGTAAGAGATAGCCGAAAAAGAAAGAAATTACCAAGGCCAGCTTGAGCCAGTTTCGTGTAAATAAATAGATGCTAATTATTATAATTAAGCTGATTGGTAATAGGTAATAGTCTGTTAAACAGTATTGTATAAAATTTTTGTTCGCCGGGATGTTTAAATAATTAGGATATAATAACTCAAAGTTATCAAGCGCTTCTACTGCATTGGCATCGTAATTGGCAGCTGGTAATAAAGAATTTTTGATATATAAAATGGCGATAAATGCGACCCCGGCAGCCCAAAGTATTTTCCGATTAATAATTTGTTCTTTTTCCAAGAGAAAAAATAAAAACACTTAAAAAAACACGACCGGAATGAGCGGATGAAAGTAAGCTAAGGTGAAAAGTATGATAAAAAATAAAGCAATTTCGATAAAATTATAATGTTGCCATTGCTTTTCGCGCGCGATAAAGCCGAAAAAAAGGATGGTCAGCGCGATGCCCTGCGCAAATTCGATCTGCATCCACCAGAAGGTGTAGCTCACCATCAGCGTGCTAAACAGCACCATGGCCAGCCCGAGTCGCTCGTTTTTGAACACTTTTGCGCATAGCCAGAAAATGCCGAAATAATAAAGCACGACGCCAAGTGAATAATTGATCATGACCCATTTTAAGGGCAAATTCAACCGGGCGCTGAGCAGCGGGAATATTTGCGTGAGCGCCGCACCGAAGCGATTGGCTTGAATGGCGAAATCATTATCTTTTATGATGTAAAATAAATGAAAAGAAACGTCGAGGAAAATGGTGCGTTCTTTGAAGAATATAATGGAATATAGAGAAAGTATAATATAA
>CAZQTF010000161.1:0-6739 GCA_964596135.1 uncultured Saprospiraceae bacterium
TGATTTTCAATGCCTAAAATTAAAAAGTTATTTGATTTTTTACAAATAATTTTTTTTCCAATCTAAGTATCATCCTTGAAGCGCGCTAAAAATATATTTAAATTTTGATCAAATGCTTGATTGACAACATTTTGCCTTTTAAATTTTGTGGTCGTCAGAAAAATGGAGCTATATGATAATAAAAAGAACCACTGCGATTTGACCATTTTCCAATGATCCATCATTCGGATACCCCAATTTTTTGAGGAAGAATCCCAGGATGAGGAGCAATATTTTGATGTTGCCAAGAAGCACAGGAATTTTCAAACATACGCTGACATGCTACTGCTCCGACGTTTGATCCTGAATAAATATTTTCCCGTTCCACCAGTCTTTCTCAATAATGGCTTTATTTTTTTTATAAAATTTTAAAGCCGGCTCATTCCAATCCAGGACCTGCCATTTGACCAGCCTGCAACCTTCCAGACGCGCCTCTGCCAGAAAGGCATCAAATAATTGCTGCCCCACACCGTAGCGGCGGTATGCTTCTTTCACCACAAAATCTTCAAGAAACAGCATCCGTCCTTTCCAGGTAGAATAAGCCATGTAATACAGCGCCATTCCCACCACTTTTCCCTCGGCTTCGGCCACCAGCGCCCGAAAAACCTTTTCATCAAAGTCGCGCTCGTACTCGGCAATAGAGGCAATAAATTCCGGCTCGGCGTGTTCGTACGCCGCCAGTTCACGCACCAGGGCATGAACGGTGGGTATGTCGTGCTTTTCGGCTTTTCTGATTAAAATTTTCATCAATGCGTTCGACGATTAAGCTTCTAAAAAGGCGTTGATCAGCAAAAAAGTGTTGTATAGATCCAGGGGATTATTTCCTGACCTCAAAGGAACTAAAACCATGCCAACTTCCGTCGGAAATCTCCACACGTTCTACTTTTGCCAATGGCGGTCCTTCCAGGCACAGATCAGCGAACTTTTGCAGGGCGTTTTCTTTTCCCTCCACTTCCACGTACACGCTGCCGTCCGGCTCGTTTTGCACAAAACCGGTTAAACCCATTTTTTCAGCGTTTTCTTTTGCCCAGGCGCGATAATACACGCCTTGCACCCGCCCGTACACCTTGATTTTCCAGTGTTCCATCCGAAATCATTTTGCGTGGCAAAGATAGCTAAGTAAAATGCAAAGTGTATTACACAAGAAGTGCAAAATGCAAAAGTAAAGCAGGATAAGGTTCGAAGGGCGCGTTCAGCAAGCTGTTTCTCCGCAGATGGAAGGAAAAAGCAGCCCTCGAAAGTTCATTTTGCTATTGAGGACTGCTTTCATGAGCAACGATTTATCGAAGCACGGACATTTGCTGTGTTTCAATTTTATTATCAACAGTAAGTTTGAGCAAGTACATTCCGGGGTCGAGTTGCTGCACCCCTTCTGCATATGCGCCGGCAGGCAGGCGTGCCTGAACGACCGTTTGCAATCGCTGCCCCAGCATGTTGAATACTTCCAACCGCACATTGCCGCCGTTTTCGAGGGTGAACTGCACCAGAGCTGCTCCATTGCTGGGGTTGGGTGCAACGGTCAGGTTGAACTGTTTTTTTACAATCTGATAAGCGCTGGTGGTCAATTCGGTTGGCCTTGGCAATTTTACACTGGTATAAAGCCGATACTCTCCGGCAGCCATCGTGAGCGATTGGGTCGTACTATTGATAAAAATGCTATCGCCGGTAAAATATTCGTACCACCAGCCGCTCTGGGGAAAGATATTGGCGACAATTCCTGTTTTTAGATCAAAATTGCCAGCAACCGCAATATTCATCGAAGGGTGAATGAGTTGAATCGTCTTGGCGTTGCCGGAGGTATTCATCTGAAAGTTCGAAGTGCTAAATGCCTCATACGTTTTTTTCAGCTTGATCAAAGCGCTGGTTACTGCATAGAGGCGACGGCGGTTGGTGTCGTTGAAATAATCCCAGCGAACGGGCTTGGAGGAGAGTTTGCAAAAATCGTTGCCCGGCGAAACTGTTCCATCTTCGCAGGTAAAAATCGAAAAATCATATCCAAGTTCACCAAATTGCCAAAGCATTTTAGGCCCCGGAATCGTATAGAAAAACGCGTGCGCCAGTTCGGTACGGCGCAATCCAGTAGGAATATTGCGAATGTTGTACGAACCAAAGGTTTTTCCCAATGTGCGGGCTTTGTACATCAGGCGTTCCTCGTCGTGGCTTTCGATATAGGCAACCAGCGCAGGCTCCTGCCAACCGCGAAATTTGTAAGACGCATCGTTGAAGCTGCCGGAATTTCCAATGGCTGCCTCGATGTAGTTGTTGTGAATACCAAAACCGCCCCACAGCATCATGCCGTAGTTGCTGAGTTCTATTTCTTCACTATTGACGGCGAAATGCTCCATGATCGCGTAGGCGCCGGGTGAAGTTGCCCACATTACATCGGCGTAGTGCTTGAGAATAGCGATGCGATTGGCATCGTACTGGTTCCAGGCATCCACGCCAGCAGAAAATTTTTGCGTAAAGCCTTTTGACAAATCAAAGCGGAAGCCATCCACCCGAAATTCGGAGAGCCAATAACGGATCACCCGATCCACGAAGTCGCGTGTTGCGGGGCTTTCGTGATTGAAGTCAAACCCAACATTAAAAGGATGCTTCGCTTCTGGGTTTAGCCAGGGGTTATTGGCAGCAGGGCGACCGGCGCTATTGTCCCAATACAATTGCACGAGCGGGCTTTGACTAAAGGCATGATTGAACACCACGTCCATAATCACGGCAATGCCCCGGCGATGGCATTCGTCAATAAACCGTTTGTATTCGTTAATGGTGCCGTAGTATTTGTCCAACGCCATATGGAAGGAAGGATTGTATCCCCAGCTCAGATTGCCTTCAAATTCGTTGACGGGCATCAGTTCGATCGCATTTACGCCCAGGCGTTCCAGATAATCGAGCGTATCAATCAGCGTTGTATAATCATGTCGTTCGATAAAATCGCGAAGGAGCAATTCATAAATGACCAGTTTTTCCTTGGGTGGTCGTTGAAAATCATTCACTTGCCACTCATATTCTGGTGCACCGGGCTGTAGCAGCGTCGCAATGCCGGTCGTTTTATCTTTTGGATAAGATGGAAGATCGGGGTAAGTTTCCTGCGGGATAAAAGCATCATGGTTGGGATCCAAGACGACCGTACTGTAAGGATCGGCAATTTTTATAACGCCATCTACCAGGTACTGGTAAGCATATTTTTCACCTGGCGTCAGCCCGTCAATTTCGATCCAGAAAGTATTGCCATCAAGGCTTTTCGTCATCTGAAAATCGGTATCAGGTTTCCAGTCATTAAAGTTTCCCAGCACAAAAACATTGCTTTTACCAGGCGCATAAAGTGCCAATCGCACTTTGGTATCATTTTCCAGGAAAGTGAATCCCGGCTGCGTAGCGGCAGGCGGATCGGCGGGCGCCAGATTGATAGGTACGGCGTAGGTGAACGAAGCCGTCTGCGTATTTTGCCCGGCCGTGGCGGTAATGACGACCGTGTGCGTCCCCGGGCTGCCGACCGCCAAGTCGTACTCGAGCAACGTTCCGCTGGTTTGGGTCAATTGGTTGCCATTGTCGGTGATGGTGATGGTCGCATTTTCAGAAGTGACAAACCGAATGGGAATCGTTTCACCAATTTGTCTGATCAAAGTAGAATTATTCGGTGCAATTAACAGCCCGGTAAAGGGCAGATTGTCGGGATAAACTGTATAAAAAATATCCGCATTGCCTACATCTTTACCTTCTTTTGAACCATTGGCATTGCGAAATACAAAAGCCATTTTCTGTACCGCCACGCCCGAACCGACGTTGTAATACTGAGCGATCGTAGGAGCGATGGTATAGGTGTAAAGATTAGCTTCGCCACTCACTTTGGTCATTTTCCAGGCAGGATTTGCCTGCCCCCAGGTGGTTACCACATTTTTCCAGTCGGAAGGGTTGGTACTGGCGCTGGTAATAACGCCCGTGTGTAAATATACATCGCAATTACAGTCTCTGAGACCGCCCGAACCCTGAGTCGCGTCAAAATAAATAGTGACCGGTTGATTAAGTTTTGGGAAATAGGGATCGGTATAAATTACCTGCGCCGCGAGCGTATTCGCCCAAAGTAGCAATACAAAAGTTAAGAAGCGGAGTAACGTTTTCATGCACATTCAAAATTTATATTGGAAATAACTTAGTGTAGTTGGAACATTAACAAATATAGAATTTGATTCCTTTATAGAGAAGAAAAGGGCTCAGCTAAAAGCCGACAAATACGGAAAATAAAAATCCCCTTCGCGAGATTATTCACGAAGGGGTATATCAAATCATCAAATTCTTTCGAGTCTTGCTTTAATCAGTAACGCTTCTTGTATCCACCACCGCCGTAGCCGCCGTCGTTGTCATCGCGATTATAGCGATTGCCGCCGCCGCGATTGCGGTCACCACCACCGCGATTGTAGCCGCCGCCGCCGCCGCCGCGATTACGATCTCCACCGCCGCGATTGAAGCCGCCGCGATCACGAGATTCGCGTGGTTCTGCTTTCTTGACGACAATGGTATTTCCGTCCAGATCACTTTCGTTGAGCGCTTCGATGGCTGCCTGCGCCTCATCATCGTTAGGCATTTCCACAAAGCCAAACCCCTTGGATTTACCTGTAAAATGATCAACAATTACCTTTGCAGAATCCACTTCGCCAAAGGCTTCAAAGGCTTCTCTCAGGTCTTCACTCTGAGTGCTGAAATTCAATTTTGCTACAAAAATGTTCATTACAAAAAAATTGAAAAATGTGAAATAATGAAAAATAAAAGAAATCTTGCTTGCATTGAAATCCTGATTAAGCATAGCAAGCTGACTTTAGAACTCTTCAAATAGGCTAAAACAGACTGGCTAAACTTAAATGATTATCTTTAACAATTCAAAACTAAGGAAAAAAGTGATACGACGCAAAGCCTATTCAAAAATTTCCCTGTTTTGCTTTTGCCATTTAACGATCTGGCTTTCAATTGTATTATTGGTTGCCTGCAAAAATGATCGTCCAAGCCGGCGAGCCATGTTGCCCATCGGGCGTCAACTTGTTTTCCTCGACAGCGCCCGCGCTGCCCGCGCCATTCTCGATGACGATGCCGTTGGCTTTTTTACTAAAATTTCAACGCTGGATATGTCTTTGCAAATGAAACGCAATTACCCTGCCGATGTGCCGCGCGATTCAATTTTAGGCGATTACCAACAGTTCCTGGAGCAGGATGTCACGCACTTCAGCCCCGGCGAGCGAGTTCTGCTGGAAAAAATTTTTTCGAAAATCGAGCAACTCTGCGCCCATCTGTCGCCAGATGTTTTTCCTGAAAAAGTAGAATTGATCAAAACCAAAGGGCGGCACTACGGCAATGGGGTGTATTACACCCGCGAGAATCGGATCGTTTTACCCGCTAATGAATTGCAAAGTCCTAATGAAGCGGCGCTGCGCGAGGTACTTATACATGAAATTTTTCACATCTATTCCCGACAGCATCCGGGCAAACGCAGGGCGCTCTATGCATTGATCGGCTTTCGGGAACTGGATGATGTCCTGGTGCTGCCCGGCGCTATAAAATCAAGGCTTTTGCTCAACCCCGATGGCGTGGATACGGGCGTGGCGATTCTATTGGCGGTTGCCAATGGCGACACCACGCTGACTGTACCCCTGATCACTGCCAATGCGCCCGCGTACCTGCCAAGTCGCCCCAATTACTTCGAATACATAGATTTTAATTTATATCCGATTCAAATGCAAGTGAATGGTTATCAGGTGATTACTGATAGCCTGGGGCGAAGTCCGCTACGGGTCAACGAACTACCCGATTTTTTCCGACAAATCACCGATAATACCTTCTACATCATCCATCCCGATGAAATTCTGGCGGATAACTTCAAATGGCTGGTGCTGGCTCAAACCGGCGAGAAACCATACGATCTGGGGCGCTTTTCAGAAGCGGGACAACATTTGCTAAAGCAGATGGCAGCAGTGTTGAGCGAGCCGTAAAGCAGAAATGCCGGATTTTTTAAAAATAAAACCCGGCATTGTGATTCGATTCAACTTAGAACACGTTTGTGTTTTATTCAAATGTCTGATTCACAAGATTTTATCCTTTCGGTTTCTGGTTATCAGCAAGATGGAATAATGAAAAAGAGCTACTCACAATTTGGCCATTTTCCAATTATCTATCGTTCCAATACTCCCGGTTTTGAGAAGGAATACCTTAGCGACAGGCAAATCTTATCTTAAAGACATCAGAATTTTAAACATGCTCTTAATTTCTGGAGCGTGGCGGTCGGGCTTCCTCCACTTTAATGTTTCTGCCCTGTATTTCCTTGCCATCGAGTCCTTTGATCGCCGCCTGGGCATCACTGTCGTTGGGCATATCTACAAAGCCAATACCCTTCGAACGATTGGTATTGCGGTCCATCAAAATAGTTGCGGAACTGACTTCTCCATAAGCTTCAAATATTTCTGCCAGATCTTCGTCCGACATTTTATAGCTCAGATTCCCTACAAAAATTCTCATTGCTACTGAATTTGTACAGGTGAAAAAATGAAAAGTGTAGCGAGTGGTTTTTAGGACTTTCAGGAAGGACTAAAAAAGACTAGCTAAACTCTTATTGCTTATTGTTAGTAAAGATAGACAAAGAAACGATATTCACAAAAATAAACCGCTTGCCCGGTGATACCGGAGCGGATCCGGCAAATGCAAAATTTCTGTTAAA
>CAZQTF010000161.1:6839-8978 GCA_964596135.1 uncultured Saprospiraceae bacterium
GGATGTTTGGTCAATAAATACAGGTTGTATTCGTTAAAAGCATGTATTTAAATCAATTGGAATTTACTATGAAAAAAATGCTGTTGTTCACTCTGATGAGTCTGTTCTTCAGTTTGGGCGTATTTGCACAAACAAAAACCGATTATAGCAAAGCGTCTGACTCAGATCCCAAAGCCAAAGCTATTCTCGACAAGGTGCGCAAGAAATATGAAGGCTACAAATCGCTGGAAGCCGCATTCACACTGGATATTGAATTCCCGGAGCAACCCAGGGAAACCCAGAAAGGAACCGTAGCGCGCCAGGGCGAAAAATATCGCGTGGAAATGGCAAGCCAGGTAGTAATTTGTGATGGCAAGGCGATTTTTCTGGTGATGAATGGCAACAAGGAAGTGCAAATCAACAACATGCCCGAAGAAGGGGAAGACGAGGAGGTGCTTTCGCCCCAATCGCTGTTTAATTTTTACAACCAGGGGAAATTTGCGTACGTTCTGACCAACGAATACAGCCAGGGGGGCAAAGTAGTGCAAGATATTGAATTCAAGCCGCTTGATAAAAATTTTGACTACTCCAAAATCCGCATGACTATTAACAAGGCAACCTATGAAGTAGTAAGCGTGAAAACCTTCGGTAAGGACGGTTCGCGCTTTACGCTGACGGTCAGTCAGTTTACACCGAATAAAACCTTCGCCGCCAATTATTTTTCCTTTGATAAGAATAAATATCCGGGCTACCATGTGGAAGACCTGCGGTATTAATTTCGGTAAGAAATGTATGAAAATCGTTGGGCAGCAGCAGTTGCTCAGCGATTTTTGTTTCAAAAATTTCACAGCAAACCCTTAATTTTCAGCAGGAAAATCATCAAAACTTTCTGTGACATGAAATCTGCACTCTTCCTGCTGTGGTTGCTTACCGGCTGTCTGACACTCGCAGCGCAATCTTACAAAACCGTTCAGCAGGTAGTACCATTGCTGGAAGAACAAACCTTTTATCTTAACAGCCAGACCCGCATTGGCGGCAAGCCGCGCAACGCTATCAAAGTGACCTTGCCCGAAAATACCGTGCAATGGTCTTATGCTTTTACCACTTCCAAAAAAGAAGGCAGTGGTGAGAGCATCAAATTGTTAAAGCAGGTGACCGATTTTGTTGCGAAGGGCTTGCTCAATTCCAACCTCATTGGCATCACCACTAATGTGGCATTTCAGGTAGTAAAGCCTACCGGCGCCGGTGTAGTGGACATCTACCTGACCGACGACAAAGGGCGCGAGCAGTTTTTTACCACATCGTGGAATGTGTACAGCTACGCCAAGCCAGAAAAAACGTTTGACGGATCGCGCGAAAACATCAAAGACGGCACCATTTTGATCAACGATGTGAGCAACCGCACGATTTATCTGTGCTTCAACAATCCCAGCAGCACCGAAGGGCTGTATGTGACGCTGGAAGCCGTCGCCATCGTGGCAAAGCAAGAATCCATAGATGAATGGACGCCCGAAAGCAAAGATAAATTCTACAATGACTGTGCCGATGCACTGCGTTTTCAGCCGGAGGCGGCAAAAGAAGTTTGTGATTGCTACAAAAGTAAAATGATAAGCCGCTATAAACCAAGCACATACGAACGCCTTGGCACCCAGGAAAAAACGGCGCAGGGACGCAGTTTTCTGGAGGAATGCCTCGCCCTCACCGGGCATCAGGAATTGAAATCCAAAGCCCGGGTGAAAGCTTTGCAGGAGGAAATTCGTGGTTTGGAACTGGTGAAAGACTATACAGCGTTGGCACTGCGCTACCAAGAACTGCTCAATATAGGAGAAGACAGCGAAGAAGTGTTTTACCACCTTACCCGGAATTTACTTTTCACCAAACAATACAACGACGCCAGAAGTCTGCTAACTAAAGCATTAGGCAAGTATCCGAAAGAAACGGGGCTCTGGCTCAACCTGGCGCACCATCATCTTCTGACAGGCAACTACGCCGAGGCGGAAAGCATTTATAATCAACATCGGGGTGAAAAAGTCGCCAAACAACCACGCTGGGAAGACGCCGTTGCAGAAGATTTCCGTATTTTTGAAACACTGGGTATCGCCAACGACAATATGGCAAAAATCAAAAAAATGCTGGGTCTTCTCTGAAACTGCTATTTCG
>CAZQTF010000162.1:0-8971 GCA_964596135.1 uncultured Saprospiraceae bacterium
GGTATATCGGTTTAATGGATTATTTGGCTTTGCTGGTGGTTGCGGCGCTGGTATCTATGCTGTAGAATTCACGGGAGGCGCGCTCCGGCGATAATTTGGCGATACGCTCGCCTTCGGCTACGAGGTAATACTGAGCGCCTTTGTTGCGGGCGATCTGAACCGCCCAGATGCCGTCGTTGGCGGTTTTGTCGCCATTGGCGCCGTCGTCGTACATAGCGGTTCTGACAAAGTTGCTGTGGCTGCCGTAGCGATAGTAGAGCCAGGCTTTTTGGGCGGCTTCGAATTTAGCAGAAACGACAATAGCGTTATCGGTGGTTTTGTGTAAAACGTTGGAAATAACAGGTGCTTGCTGCTGGAACAACGGGTGGCTCAGCAGATACTCGGTACGTTTGCCCATCAGTTCGGAAATCCCGATGATGTCCTCTGCGTTGGCGGCGGTGGTGCTGTCTAAGTTTTTGTGAAAAGCTTCGTAGCTGTAAAGCTTTTGCTGGTCTTCTTCGACATGTTTGTCAATAAAAGACTGCATGGCTTTGGCTCGTTTGAGGTAATTGCTGTTGGCAAAATTTTCATCGAGAATGGTTTTGAGGTGCGCCATGTAAATTTTCCGGTATAGGTCATTCGACAGCAATTTCACGATGAGCGGACGCTTGGCGTTATTATCCTTGTAATGTACGAAAGGGCTGAGGGTTTGCATCTCTTCGTTGCTCAGTTGTCCGGCAGAAGTCAAACGCCGGAAGCCGCCGAAAGAAAGGTTCATATCCCAGACGATGGGGTGATAAACACCGAAAGAATCCCGGTAGAGGTAATAATTGTGGCAGAGCATACCGGTGTAGCTGTCCAGATTGACCAGTACGTTGTTAAAAGCCAGCATCCATAGGGTCTGGTCTATATCGAGAAGTGATTCGATTTTGGCAGGCTCTTGATTGAGCACGCGGGTCAGATTGATCAGACCGCGCCAGCCATATCGGTCTTTTAGTTCATAAAAACGCATATAGCAGGTAGAATCTTCGCCAATATACATCAGGGAAGACTTGTCGGAATCGGTACAGCCGGGCGCCTGCGGGATGTCCCAGTCCGGATCGCATTTGATCAGTTCGCCGCTGTTGTGAGCATAAAACTCTTGTAAAAAACGGTCATCCACGGATTCGGCGTTGTGATAAACCCCCAGATATTGATCGTTGACATAGACCTTTGCAAAATTGGCTTTTGGGGCAGGCATGTATTTTCCGGCGATTTCGTAGGAGAGCAATTCCCGCACAAAACTCGGATCGCGGAAGGCATTGGAAAGTTTCAAAGTGCCATAGCCACCCGGAAGCAACTGTTTTTTGTTGGTTTCATTGATCTTGATGTTAAAAGGAAGTTTGGCGTAGCCGTCTTTGCGGGGACTTTTGTAAGAGCTGTTGCCTTTGTAGCGAATGCCGGCTTGGGCATATTTTTTTCCATTCACCACCACATCTCCGATGAGGCGGTCGTCGTTTCCGGCTTCTTTGAGCGAATCCAGAACGGCATCCCATTTTTTTTCCTGGAAATAGATTTTAACCTCGGTGATAGAATGGATGTCGTATATATGTTGGGCAAGTGAGTTTTGTAAAATGCTCACCAGCAGAAGAAAACATAGAGTCGATATTCGCATACAATGAAGTTTTAATAAAAATGGCAACCTCCAAAATACAGGCAGGTACTTTGAAGGTTGCGTTGGTTCTGGGTATAAAGATAAACAAATTTTACTTGTTCAGTTCATCCAGATTTGCTTTGTGCTGTTCGTACATGTAGCGCGGCGGATCGAAACTCATAGATTTTGCATTTTCGGCAATGATGTAGAATTGAATATCCTTTATGCCTGAAGCCGGCTTAACGATTGCGCCGAAGATTTCATCACCGGATTCGCCGTCGTTGTGATTACCGTCATCTTCCATGCTCATTTCCCGGAAAGGCTCGTTGTCGTTGAAACGATAATACAGCCATACTTTTTTGGCAAATTGCCCGACTTTTGCCTGTATTTTAAAATCACTCACCGTTTCTGCCGAGTATTTCTCTCTTGGCGTCACGGTCACATTCGCGATGCCCGGCGGCAGTACTGATAGTTCGGGATGTTGTTGCAGATAATCGGCGCGTGGCTTCATCAACTCTGCGATGCCAGGAATACGGCTGCGACGACCCACCGTAGCGGTCAGGCTTTGCGAAAAATCTACCAGATTGTATTCTTTATTGGGATCTTCAAGCCAAGTTTTTCTGATCATTTCCTGCAATTCCTGTGCTCGTTTTTCGTATTGTCCTTTGGCGAAATTTTCGTACAAAATGGTGCGAATGTGCGACAAATAGCGCTTGCGATTCAGCTCATCCTTGAGCAGATTGCTGATGAGCGGACGGTCCGGATTATTCAGATGCAGCAGTGGATCCAGTTCGGCCAAGCCCCTGAAATCAAGATCGGAGCCGCCATCGGTGTTTTTGTAACTGCCAAAAGCAAAGTTGAGATCGCCCAGAATAAAAGAAAAACGACCCTCGGTGTCTTTGTACAAATAATAATTGTGGCTCGGATGACCGGTGTAGCTGTTCAGATTGACCAGTACATTGTTGAAAGCCAGCATCCATAAAGCTCTGTCCACATGGAGCGTGCGGCTGATTGCCTCCGGTTCTTCATTCAGTTGGCGGGTGAATTCGATCAAATTACTCCAGTCTTTGGTGTTGATGCGATTGAAGGCGTAAGTGTAACAAGCGTCGTTCCCATCGTATTGGAGCGAAGCGTATGCACGTGGATTGCATCCATCGGGCAGCCCTTGTCGTGATTCTAATTCGGCGTGGTATAATTCGCCATTGCTATCCCCGAAATTGTTCTTAAGGAAAGCATCGCCCACCGATTCGATATTGACAAAAAAACCGTAATAATTGCCGTTAACCATTACCTTGGCGTAGTTGGCTTTCGGGGCAGGCATATACTTGCGGGCAATTTCATAAGCCAGTACTTCGCGCACCATGCTGGGGTCACGAAGGGCATTGGACAGCTCGATCGTTGCGTAACCTTGATAATTTTGCCCATTCGGAAGTTGGATAAAAATACTGTTGTGTTTGCCGCCGATCTGAAAAGCGCGGGCATTTCGGTAGCGCACCTGGGCATTTTCGTATTTTTTGCCATTGATGGTTACCATTCCTGAAAGCATGCTATCGCCGTTGTAACGCAAGGAATCCAGGATGTCGCGCCAGTTTGGCTGCTCGAACCGGATAGCGATTTCCTGAATGGTTTTGGTATCGTAAAAATCTGACTGATTTTGTCCAAAAATGATGCCGATACTGCCTATGCAGGTACAAAAAAGTAGTACAAATATCTTTTTCATGTTGGATTGTTGTGTTTTTTGAATACGCTGCAATATTAATAAAATAAATTTATAAAGACCTTTGGAAATTAGCCAGTACAATACATTTGAGTGCCATCGCATCATTTGGATGACGATAGGGCAGAAGAGGATTCGTTTGACGAAAGAATTAACGCAATGATACGTCTAAAGTAACAGCGAAATATCTTTTAAATAGCATAAAATTCAGGAACCAACTGGAATGCATTGAAAAACAATCGGATTTATGCTGAACGTCTTTTGGGTAATTTACTTCAGCAATTGCTGAATATGCAGCACCACGTTGACCAGCATAATGGCGATGAGGGCAAGCGATGCGAGGCGCAGCCACCCGCCGTTGCGTTGTCGGAATTCGTCCATTCGTTTTTGCGTAGCCGGGTCGGAAGCATGGATTTTGCCAATGGCAAAGAGATAGAAATAAACGCCCATGCCCAGAAATGCTATTTCAAACAGTAAGCCTAACCAGTCCATAATATAATAAGTTTCAATGCTGTTGAATTTCTTCGAAATTCCCCGTTTTGGTATTTTTTTTCACCTTTTGCCAGTCGAAATATCGCCCGTTCATCACTACGTACACGCCGGGCGGAAGCGTTTGTACAAAAGCCAGCGCACTGCCCAAATTAAAAAAGCCATCTGAGGAATTGCCAAAGGCATAAGGAATCATAGCACCGGTGAGCACAATGGTTTTGTCGGGAATTTCGGCGTGCGCAATAAATTCGGCGGTTTTTACCATCGTGTCGGTGCCGTGCGTGATCAGAATATGTTTGGCTTCCGACCGACGGCAGTTGTGGGCGATAATCTGGCGGTCGGCTTCGGTCATTTCGAGGCTGTCCACCATCATCAGGGTTTTCACGTCAATATCCAAGGTGCAGCGTCCCCGTTCAAACATTTCCGGCAGATGGGTATCCTTAAAGTACAATTTACCATTGATATAATTGTATTCTTTATCGAATGTGCCTCCGGTGACAAAGACTTGGATCATTTTTTTAATGCTTTAAAAAATGGGTGTTACGGTTTTTACGCATTAAATTTAATCTGCTATTATTTAGGCTTTCCAGCATCCAGTTTCTGATAATATTGCAAAAAAAAGTCTTTCTTCAGGCAGTTTGCGAAGAAAGACCGGTATGATGAGTGTCGAAATCGTTCTCAATATAATTGCAGCTACAACCGTTATTTGGAATAACGTCTTGACAAAAAGACGTGTATTTAAAAACAAGATAAAAAAAAATTTCTGCAAATTCAAATTTACATGCGGTAATTTCATCCGATTTTGGTCTATTTTTCGGCTTACAGAGGGATATTCCCGTGTTTTTTGCGAGGCAGATGCGCTACTTTGTTTTCGAGCATGGCAAAAGCCTTGATCAGCTTGCGCCGGGAATCCTTCGGATCAATTACTTCATCAATAAAACCGCGGCTTGCCGCCTGATACGGATGGGCAAACATCTCTTTATATTCCTGCTCTTTCTGGAGCAGCATAGCCTCCGGATCATCTGCTTCCTGAATTTCCTTTCGGAAAATGATCTCGGAAGCGCCTTTGGCGCCCATAACGGCGATCTCGGCGCTGGGCCACGCAAAATTGATGTCGGCGCCGATGTGTTTGGAGTTCATAACGTCATAAGCGCCGCCATAAGCTTTGCGGGTGATAATCGTTACGCGCGGTACGGTCGCTTCGCTAAAAGCATAGAGCAGCTTGGCGCCATTGACGATGATGCCATTCCACTCCTGGTCGGTACCCGGCAAAAATCCTGGCACATCTACCAATACCAGCAGTGGAATGTTGAAGCTGTCGCAAAAGCGCACAAAACGCGCGCCTTTAATGGAACTGTCTACATCCAATACGCCTGCTAAGCTCATGGGCTGATTGCCAACGATGCCAATGCTGCGTCCGGCGATGCGGGCAAAGCCAACGACGATGTTTTCGGCGAAGTCTTTGTGAATTTCGAAGAAAGAATCGGAATCCACGATGCCTTCGATCACGTCGCGCATATCGTAGGGTTGCTGGGGGTCGTCCGGAATGATGGCGGTCAGTTGTTCACGTACTTCTTCCCCTACTTCGTAAGGTAATTTTGCTGGTGATTCTTCACAATTTTGCGGCAAATAACTCAATAGACGCTTGATTTTTTCAATGCAATCTATGTCGTTGGCTGCGATCAAATGGGTTACGCCTGATTTGGTGGCATGAGTCATAGCACCGCCCAATTCTTCAGAGGTTACTTCTTCATTGGTTACGGTTTTGACCACATTGGGACCAGTCACAAACATGTAAGAAGTGTTTTCCACCATAATGATAAAATCGGTCATGGCAGGCGAATACACTGCACCGCCGGCACAAGGACCCATAATGGCAGAAATTTGCGGCACGACGCCCGAAGTCATTACGTTCCGGTAAAAAATATCGGCGTAGCCACCCAGGGAGCTTACACCTTCCTGAATGCGTGCTCCTCCGGAATCGTTCAGCCCGATTATCGGTGCGCCGTTTCTCATGGCAAGGTCCATGACTTTACAGATTTTTTCGGCGTGGGTTTCCGATAAGGCGCCCCCAAAAACTGTAAAATCCTGCGCAAAAACATACACCAAGCGTCCTCCGATCGTGCCATAGCCAGTCACGACACCGTCGCCAAGGATTTTTTGCTTCTCCATTCCAAAATCGTTGCTGCGGTGCGTCACCAGCATGCCGATTTCTTCGAAAGTACCAGGATCCAACAGGAAGTGAATGCGTTCGCGGGCAGTGAGTTTGCCCTTTTGGTGTTGCGTATCAATGCGTTTTTGACCACCGCCGAGTTGTGCCTCAGCGATTTTTTTGTTTAGCAGTTGGAGTTTTCCGTTCATGATAAATAGGGTTCTTTATTTTGCGTTCTGAAATTACGATTGTTTGCGGATCACAAAACCTTTTCCGACAGAATATTTGGAGTTTTTGAATAAAAAATAGTCCAGACCAATAAGGATATCGGTAAAGACAACCAACCAGGGAGCTTTGTTCGTGGGGCGCAATTTTACTTTTTTGGGCTCCTGCCCGGAAATGTTGCTAGCGTTGGCTTTGAGCAAACGCTGCACCCATCCTGTCCAGTACATTTCAAGCAAGCCCACCAGATAGCCACTGAGATTTTGTTCCTGTAAAATTGTTAAGCCATTTGATTGCAACCATTGACGAAAATCAGCGGGCGCGATGAGATATGCATGCCCAAAAGCATAAGCTCCTTGTGGGATACACTTTTCACCTCGATTAAGG
Source organism: uncultured Saprospiraceae bacterium (assembly GCA_964596135.1). Taxonomy (GTDB): domain Bacteria; phylum Bacteroidota; class Bacteroidia; order Chitinophagales; family Saprospiraceae; genus JADJNW01. Next base: position 6,580 of record CAZQTF010000162.1, read on the forward strand.
CGGTTGACCGGATCGTAGGTAAACGGAAAATCTTTTGAGGGGAAGGTGAGCACAGCGATGCCGCCAGGTTTCAAAACTCTTGCAATTTCCTGCACCATGCGTACCGGATCGCCTACGTGCTCGATGACTTCCACCGATACCAGCAGATTGAAAGTATTGTCAGGAAAACTTAATGCCAATGCATTTTCGACCTGGTAATTCAGATTGGGCACATTATGATTCAGTGCTTTAGCAAATTCCACATCTGCCTCGTTGATATCGCAGCCTATGAGTTGTTTGCAAAAACCAGCAATTGCTGCGTCGTAATCCCCTTCGCCGGTGCCAAGACTTAGCCCTTTTTCAAAAGAACCATATTTCTGCAACGCTTTTTTGACAAAGCGATAGCGATTTCGATAAGTTGGAAAAAGAAGTTTGTAATTCAAGGTTCAAAATAAATGTTCAGAAAAATAAATAAATACTTAAAGTTGAGCTGCCGCCTGCCGATACTGTTGAGCAGTTTGCGAATCGCCTTGTTGTTCCAGTGCAGTAGCTGCCAGTTCATACGCTTGTTTGAAACGTGGGCTCAATTCGATGGCTTTTTGCACGTTGCGTAGCACTTCCCCCCAGTTTTGCTGTTGTTGATAGGCAAATCCTAAGTAATAGTAAACGATGGCATTCTCATCATTGGCATCCAGTGATTGCCGGAAAACGTCAATTGCCTGGAGCACATTTCCGGTGTTGAGGTATGCCAGCCCAAGATAATAAAGCGATGTTTCATTTTGGGGCGCGGCACGCAGGGATTCGTTGGCAGCGTTGACCGCCTGCTGAAAGTTGCCGCTGTTGAGATACACAGAAGCAAGACTTTGCCACGCAAGTTCGTTATCTGGATGGGTATCGGTTTCTTTTTTGAGTTCATCAAGCGCGAGCGCCCAGTTCTGTTGCTTGATCGCCATTTCGCCCCGATAAGCAAAGTGATCGGCGTCTTTCTCGATGGCTGTAAGGGGCACGTCATTGGCAGTGACGGTATAAATAGTACGGCTATTGGGCCACTTTTTGCCACGCAGATGCGGACCACGAATGTAACGCGACGGGAAGATGCCATAATCCCACAACTCGGAATACCGATTGTTGAAACGGGCGTATTTCACCTGCACTTTGCCATTATATTTGCCGGCCAGCCGGCTCACCGGATACCAAAAACTGGTGCCGATGGTCACCGTGTCCTGCATATTTGTGCCGATGATGCCCTGCGATTCCATCCAGTCTAATGCCTGTTTGGTGCTCACGCCCCAGTAGTCGGTTTCGTAATTGCCATAAGCGCCCTTCAGTCCTCCACCGATCGGGTTGAAATATACGTACGGATAGTGCGGATTTTTTACAATAAACACCGTTGGCTCCAGCATAAGCAAACCGAGCACGCCATAAAGTACGTATTTTGCAATCTTGTTTTTCAAAAATGATTCCAGTATCATCCAGCCAAGCGTTGCCAACACTACCATGCTGGGATACACAAACATCAGGTGCCGCCAGCCGTCGTGCAGGGTGGAATCTTTGTAAATGATATAAAAAATCGGAAAAATCGTGGCAAAAAGCATCAGAAAAACAGGAATTGGTTCGTGTTTTTTTAAAATTGAACGCAAAAGCGCCAGGCTTCCGACAAAACCGATTAGTACAAACAGCGGGATCGTTTTGGCGATCCAAAACACGGGATAATACCAAATCGTTTTATCTGACATTACATTTTCGCCTTCAAACAATACCCGAATCTTCACACCCAATGCAGAGAATTCGCTCAATGCCTGGAGTGGATGGGCAATAGGGCTTTGCAATGCCCAAGGCCAAGTCAGAATTGCCAGAATATAGCCGGTTGCGGCAACGCCAACGCCATAAAGGGCATAGGCTCCAATTAGCTTTGATTGCTCTGAAATGCCTTTGATCCCATATTTGAATAGAAAATCCAGCCCGAGGAATAATCCGAGATAACCAAACAGCAGCAATCCACCTGCACGAGTCGCCAGCGCCAGCGCGATTCCTAACGCCAACCCAGCGAGCATGCCCCATTTAGGTTTGGGGAGTGTTTTTAAAAGTAAAATGATATAATAGTTGGCGATAGCAAAACCCGCCGCAAACGGAATATCCTTCGGATTCATCAGCGAATGCCCCAGAAAACGGGGCGACAAAAAGATGAATAACAAGGCCAGAATGCCTGCCCGCCAACCCGCAATTTCCTTTGCCGTCAAACCCACGAACAGCATTGCCAGTACACCGATGATCGCATTGAAAATATGTCGAATATTATGATAGCCAACGTCCAAAGTATCATAACCCAGTGATTTATTTACCAAACCGGTTGTCAGGTCAAAAAAACCACCGTACAAGTGCATGTTGCCTTTGGGTATATTCAGGGCGCTGG
>CAZQTF010000163.1:0-8915 GCA_964596135.1 uncultured Saprospiraceae bacterium
TTAATATTTATTTCAAAACGTCGCATTACCCGGGGTACGCGGAAACGGAATCACATCGCGGATGTTGCCCATACCTGTAATAAACTGCACCATGCGCTCGAAGCCCAAGCCAAAACCTGCGTGTGGGGCACCGCCGAATTTACGCAACTCCAGGTACCACCACAATTCGTGCTCATCAATGCCCATTTCCTGCATTCTTTGCAACAGCACATCGTAGCGCTCTTCGCGCTGCGAGCCACCGATCACCTCACCAATGCCGGGGAACAGCACGTCCATTGCCGCAACTGTTTTGCCATCTTCATTCATGCGCATATAAAATGCTTTGATGTCCTTTGGGTAGTTGCGCACAATAACCGGCTTCTGAAAGTGTTTTTCCACCAGCCAGCGCTCGTGTTCGGCTTGCAGGTCTTTACCCCATTCTGGCTCGTATTCAAACTTACCTTTCTTAAAGTCTTTCGAATTGCGTAGCAACTCAACTGCTTCGGTGTATGTGATGCGTTCGAAGTTGTTGTCCACCACAAAACGCAAGGTTTCAGTCAGGCTGCGTTCTTCATAGCGGCGCTCCTCCTTTTTTATGTTTTTTTCCTGGTCTTTGATGCGCTGATCGAGGAATGCAATATCATCAGGATAGTTTACCAGTACGTAGTTGATGAGGTATTTCACAAAATCCTCCGCCAGATCCATATTGTCTTCGATATCGTTAAATGCGACCTCCGGCTCGATCATCCAAAATTCTGCCAGGTGGCGCGAAGTGTTGGAATTTTCTGCCCGGAAAGTAGGTCCAAACGTATAAACCTTCCCCAGCGCCAGGGCGCCGATTTCTGCCTGCAACTGCCCGGAAACGGTCAGGTTGGTGGATTTTTCAAAAAAGTCCTGGCTGAAATCAACCTTTCCTTCTTTTGTTTTGGGAATATTGTCCAGATTTAAGGTCGTTACGCGGAACATTTCGCCCGCCCCTTCGGCGTCGCTGCCGGTGATAATCGGGGAATGCAGATAGTAAAAACCGCGATCGTTGTAATATTTGTGAATTGCAAAAGCCACGCCATGCCGAATACGGAACACCGAACTGAAGGTGTTGGTGCGCATGCGGAAGTGCGCCTTCTCGCGCAAGAATTCCATCGTTTGCACTTTTGGTTGCATTGGATAGACTTCGGGATTGCTCTCGCCAATGATTTCGATGTTTTCCGCCAGAAGCTCGACGGTTTGACCGGTGCCCTGCGATTCTACCAGTTTTCCTGTCGCGGCAAGGCAAGCGTGAAAACTGATTTTTTTCAACAGCGCTTCATCAAATTGCTCAAAATCTACCACCACTTGCAGCGTCTTTGCTGACGATCCATCATAAAGCGCAATAAAACGGTTGGAACGAAAGGCACGCACCCAGCCCATCACGGTCACTTCGGCGTTCAGGGGCGGCGTTTTCAGTATTTTGTCAATTTCGGTTCTTTTTTTCATAACCAGTTGTGATTCAAAAATTTGAAATCCAAAAATTTGGAACGGCTTTTGAATTAAGCTGCGAAAATACTCATTTTTGCTTATATTCCTGCTCGAGAAGCAGATCAATATCCTGCATAAACTGATTGACAGACTCAGGGTCGGTTCCGTCGCAAAAGGAACGCACATGTCGGTTTTTATCTATCAGAATAAAGCGACCACTATGGTCGAAGCCACCCGGCACGGTTGGGTCTTCTTTGGCAATGCTGAAGTAATCTTCCGCGATTTCGTAAATCACCTCTTTATCGCCAGTTACAAAGTGCCATTTGTGTGATTCCACGCCCAGATTACGGGCATAATTTTTTAAAGCAGCCACCGAATCGCGTTTGGGATCAACCGTGTGTGCCATAAGTATTACCCGTTCATCATTTTCGTAGCGTTCGTACAAACGCAGCATTTGCTTAGCCGTTTTCGGGCAGATGGTCGGGCAGGAAATGAAAAAAAAATCAACGACATAGACTTTGTCGGCAAAGGTTTCATTGGTCACCAGATTACTGTCCTGATCAATAAACGCAAAATCGGGAATTGTGTGATACACGGTGTCGCCATTGACTATATCGCGTTCGCCCAGAATCGGCAACGGCTGCAATTCCTGTTTGCAGGAGAAAAGAAGAGGAACAATCACAGTGACCAGGCTGAGGTACTTTTTCATGTCTTTTTTTTTTGAATGTTTCAACGGCTTTTTCTGCGAATAGTTGTCGGCCAAATGTAAGACTATCTTCAAAAAGATGTCCGGTATTGCGGTGCCGGGGCTAATTATTTTTGATACAGGAAAGGATAATTTCTGGCAAAGTTATTGTCTGATTTACAATAAGTGAAAACAAAATTATATTTTGCGTTCTTAAAATGAGTTGAGATAAATTCCAATTTTTTACCTTTAACGCAAATTATTATTGAATGTCAAGATTGCCGATAATGGCGAAACAAGCCATTTGCAGCGATCTTGTTAAAACCAGACCATTGATCACATTAAAATAGTAACGTATGAAACAAAAAATGTCCTTTATACTGGCTTTACTGAGTGTAGTCACTCTTACTACTTTTGTTATGTGTGCCAACAAAACCAAGCAATCAGAGGCAGCTTCAACCGAAGCACCTGCCCCTGAAACGGCAGACACCGCGATGAATACCCTCACCGAAACCGAGCAAGCCGAAGGATGGGAATTGCTCTTCGATGGTAAAACCCTCAACGGCTGGCGAAAATATGGTGCGCAAACCATTGGCGTAAGCTGGAAAGTGGACGATGGCGCTATTTACCTCGATGCTCAACAAGACCCCAAGGGGGGCTGGCAGGCAGCCGATGGCGGCGATATCACAACCGACGGGGTATATGGCGATTTTGAATTGCGCCTGGAATGGAAAATAGACTCTTGCGGTAATAGCGGCATCATTTACCGCTCTGTGGAATCCGACAAGTATCAGTATGCCTGGCAGACCGGACCAGAGATGCAAGTACTTGACAACGCCTGCCATCCTGATGCCAAAATTCTAAAACACCGCGCCGGTGATCTGTACGATGTGGTGAGCTGCAGCCAGGAAACGGTGAAGCCAGCCGGCGAGTGGAACGAAGTGCGCCTGGTAGCGCAGGGCAATCACGTGGAGCATTGGCTCAACGGTGTAAAAGTGGTGGACGTGGAAATGGGCAACGACGCCTGGAAAAAACTGCTGAAGCAAAGCAAATGGAAAGAACATCCCGACTTTAGCACCGCAAAGGAAGGACACATCGTGCTGCAGGATCACGGCAACAAAGTCTGGTATCGCAATATCAAAATTAAGCGGCTTTAATTCAAATTTTAAATCTTTATCTACATGAAACCTGGAATTCGTATTCAACTCTCTGCCATGATGTTTCTGGAGTTTTTTATCTGGGGCGCATGGTTCGTAACGATGGGCACATATCTTGGTAACAATCTGAAAGCCAGTGGTGTAGAAATCGGCGTGGCGTATCAAACCCAATCCATTGGGGCAATTCTGGCGCCATTTATCATTGGCTTGATCGCTGATCGCTTTTTCCCGGCACAACGCATTTTGGGTGTCCTGCATTTAGCCGGTGCCGCTATGATGTATTTGGCTTCTACCGCTGGGCAATTCGCAACTTTTTATCCTTATATTTTGGTTTACATGATTTTATATATGCCAACTTTGGCGTTGGTGAATTCTATTTCCTTTCGGCAAATGCAGGACCCCGAGAAACAATTCTCCAGTGTGCGCGTGCTGGGCACCATTGGCTGGATTGTGGCAGGCTTGACCATCGGCTATCTCAACTGGGAACAAACCGCCAGTTTGCAAAATACCTTCCTAATGGCGGCTGCCGTTTCGGCGATTCTGGGCATAATGAGCTTTACGCTGCCGCATACGCCCCCTGCCCGTGCCAAAGGAGAAAAACTCACCACCAGCGAAATCCTGGGCTTGGATGCATTAAGCTTGCTCAAAGACCGCTCTTTTCTCACGTTCTTCTTGGGGTCGGTGCTGATTTGCATTCCGCTGGCATTTTATTATAATTTTACAAATCCGTTTTTAAATGAAATCGGAATGGATCGCGCGGCGGCCAAGATGTCTATGGGACAAATGTCAGAAGCATTGTTTTTGCTCATTATGCCCTGGTTTTTCAAGCGGCTTGGCGTGAAAAACATGTTGCTGCTGGGCATGGGCGCCTGGGCGTTGCGGTATATCTTGTTCTCCTTCGGCAATGTGGGCGCGAATTACTGGATGCTCATTCTGGGGATTATTCTGCACGGTATTTGTTATGACTTTTTCTTTGTAACGGGGCAGATTTATACCGACAATCGTGCCGGCGAGAAGTTCAAGAGTTCTGCGCAGGGCTTGATTACACTGGCAACGTACGGGGTCGGGATGTTTATTGGCTCGTTTGTTTCCGGTTATATCGTAGATCAATATGTGGTCAACGGCGCCCACGACTGGCGTACGATCTGGCTGGTGCCCGGGGGTATTGCGATTGTTATTATTCTGGCTTTTATCATCATGTTCCGCGATCCCGGCTACCGGAAAACGGAAACAGCTTAAAAGAGCGAAAGTGTTTCGGCGAATTATTGTATCATGTTTTTGTGGGATTTTTAAATAAAAAGCATCTTTTATGACTTTTATGATTTGTTTTTAATGTCGCTCAGATTTCGCAAAATCCTGGAAATTCATGAAATTCCATTCACCGATTTGACCCAGCACCAAAAATATTACGTAACCTGTAAGCGCCGGCAGTTGGAATACACTTGCCGGCGCTTGTTTTTGTCATGTTATGAATTTCGAAGGGCATTTGCAAATGCTTGAAAATCCACCTTCGCTGCTGTGTCATGGATGAATGCTTCCGCCACCGAGTGGTACCAGAAAGCCGATGTTCACGCCGAAGCTCTGGTTGCGGATTTTTTCGTCAATTACAGGAATGTCGTACAATTGCGTAAAGCCTCTCGTGTAGCGCGCATCCGCAAAGAGTTGTCCGAAGGTTGTGTTTACGGTGAACCCTGCACCTACCGCGCCGCCTACGTCGAAGCGCTCATAGTTAATAGCATCCAGATCAATATTGGAATCGGACACTTTAAAATCCACCAACGCATTGGCTCTGGTGATGAGCCTGCCGTTCAGTGCGTAGCCTACGGTGGGTCCGGCGGTGACATATCCGCCCACCATATCGTTGCCGAATTTGTACTTTGCCAACACCGGCAATTCAAGATAATTAAAACGGGACTCGGCGGTCACGCCTACCGGAAGGGGAATGTTAAACAGATCAAGGGCAAAATCTTCAGCAACTTTAAAACCTTTACCAACGTATGCCAGTTCAGGTTGAAGTGCGAAGTGCTCGCCGATGCTGATTTCCGCCACCGCGGCGATGTTAGTGGCCGTGTAAGTCTTGAAGTCCGGCGTCAGGTTATCAATGCCATCCGTTGTGTACACATTTGGGAAGTGGACGCCCCCCCGAAAACCGAGGGACACGTTTTGCGCCGTAGCAGTTGTCAAAAAGCTCATCAGGGTTAACAGGGCGAACATCAAGGGTGTCGTTTTCATAATTGCAGATTGTTTTTGTTTTGTGAATAAAGTTTTTTTGTGGTTTTGATGAGGCAAAGATGCAGCGGCGGGATGTTAAGAGGGGTTAAGCAGTGGTTATTATAATTTTAAAGATTGACAGCAAAAATGGGGCTTTCGTGAAAAATTCTTAAAACGTAAGTACCTTGGTTAAAATTGATAACTTTAACAAATATGAATTATACAGAAAAAAGGATCAGTTTTGGGGAAATCATGGGTATGGAACGCTACTATCGCCAGGCGTTTATTAATACAATTTCCGGTTTGAAAAGTGCCAGTTTGATTGGCACGATCAATGCGACCGGACAAACCAATCTCGCCATTTTCAATTCAGTGGTGCATATCGGCGCTAATCCGCCTTACCTGGGGTTTGTGCTGCGCCCTGCCAGCGTGGAAAGGCACACCTATGACAATATCAGAACCATTGGGCAATATACGATCAATCATGTGCACCAGGATTTTGTAAAACAGGCGCACCAGACTTCGGCGAAGTACCCGGCGGATGTCTCGGAATTTGATGCGTGTGGATTTACGCCGCAGTACACGGAGGCGCTGCGGGCACCTTACGTAGTGGAAAGCCTTTTCAAAATAGGGATGGAATTCGTCGAAGAATTACCCGTTCAAGCCAATGGTACGCTTTTCATCGTTGGCAAAATTGTAGAGATTTTATTACCCGACAGTGCTTTGTTGGATGATGGGCATATCAATCTGGATGAATGGGGCGTTGCGGCGGTTAGTGGATTGGATACCTATTATGCAGTAAAGAAAATTGCGCGCTTAGCTTATGCAAAACCCAATGGGGCAACGAGAGTACCATCGTAAAAAAAAAACAGGGGCAACGTGAAACGCTGCACCCTGTATAACCCCAAAAAACCAAATGAAAACAATCTACATATGAATATTCTTTATCAGAAAATGATGTCTGTTTGATTAACGCAACTTCCTGAAAATCTGATTTGTATGAAAAGTTGAAACTTTTTCAGTTATTTAATACAAAGTTAACACTAAAGTTTGAATTATGCAATAGCTGCATTCAGAAAATTGTTTGTATGGACATGCAAATAAAGTAATTTTGTGCGAAAATTTGCAAGTGCTTTTTGCAAATTTTTGTCGAATTCTGCAAAATTTTCTGCTCTCTTTCGTTTAAGTTGCAGTATCGTGACATTTTTTCGCCAGAAAGTCACAAATATTAGACAACTGAAATCGTATTTTTTTCAAAAAAATTAATTCTGTTTTGATAAAACTGTAAATTTAACATTCGGCTTGGCTTAAAAAATTGATAATTAACACATTAACGCTGTTTAAAAAATTGGCAAAGGCAAAAAAAATTTTTATCTGTGCGAATTGCGGTTCCGAATCGGCAAAATGGGTAGGTAAATGCTCTTCCTGTGGCGAGTGGAACACCTATCGGGAAGAAGTGGTGATGCGGGAAACCACTCAGGAAGAGAAACGACGTGCCTGGTCGGGCAAATCCGACGGGAAAGCGAATCCGCGCCCCGTGCTGCTGGAAGAAATTGTGGCGGGCAATACCCAGCGCCTTGTCACACCGGATCGGGAACTCAATCGTGTACTTGGCGGCGGCATTGTCAGCGGCTCATTGATTCTCATTGGCGGGCAACCGGGTATTGGCAAATCTACTCTTATGCTGCAGCTGGCACTTGGTACGCCGGCGAAAGTGCTATACGTTTCGGGAGAAGAGAGCGAGGAGCAAATCAAAATGCGGGCAGATCGCATAAGCGATAAAAAGTCAAATTGTTATATATTAACCGAAACCAATACTACAAAGATTCTGACGCATGCCCAGCAGCTCAGCCCGGATGTCATTATCATTGATTCGATCCAGACGCTGGTGTCGCCTCACATCGAAAGCACGCCAGGGAGTATCTCTCAGGTGCGGGAATGTGCGGGAGAGTTGCAGCGTTTTGCCAAAGAGACGAATATTCCGGTGTTCATCATAGGGCACATCACAAAAGATGGCTCCATTGCCGGTCCGAAATTGCTCGAACACATCGTGGATGCAGTACTTCAGTTTGAAGGCGATCAGCATTATACCTACCGGGTGTTGCGCACGCTCAAAAATCGTTTTGGCTCTACCGATGAACTGGGCATTTACGAGATGCAGTCGGTCGGGCTGCGCGAGGTGTCCAATCCCTCGGAACTGCTCATTTCGCAGAAAGATGACGACCTCAGCGGAAGCGCCATTGCTGCCACGATGGAAGGATTGCGCCCCATGCTCATTGAAACCCAGGCATTGGTGAGTAAAGCCGTCTATGGCACGCCCCAGCGTTCGGCTACGGGATTTGATCTGCGCCGCCTGAGCATGTTGCTGGCGGTGCTGGAAAAGCGCGGCGGCTTTTTGTTTGGGCAAAACGACGTCTTTCTCAACATTGCCGGGGGCATCCGGGTAGACGATCCCGCCATTGACCTGGCGATCGTCAGTGCTTTGGTTTCTTCTCTGGAAGATATTGCAATCCCCGATAAGTTCTGCTTTGCCGGGGAAGTGGGGCTTTCCGGTGAGATTCGAGCCGTCAACCGTATCGAGCAACGCATACAAGAGGCTGATCGTCTTGGATTTAAACAAATTTTTATTTCCAAATACAACATCAAAGGGCTGGATTTCGGGCGCTACAAAATTCAGGTGAAGCCGATCGGGAAGATCGAGGAATTGTATCGGGCGTTGTTTGAATAATGGCTTTGATGTAAAATCAATAATGTTTTTACTGTGTTGAAAAATATGCATTTGATTCAATTGTTAAATATTGAAAAAATGTTTGATGTTCCCACCGATAAACCGATACTCCTTTTCGACGGTGTGTGCAATCTGTGTAACGGCTCTGTACAATTTGTCATCCGGCTCGACCCAAAAGGCAAATTTCGCTTTGCTGCCTTGCAATCGGAGGTCGGGCAAAAGTTGCTGAAACAAGCGAACATGTCAACCGACGAACTCAGCACGGTAGTTTTGTATGAAAACGGCAAATTTTACACACATTCGGATGTGCCCCTGCGGGTGGTGCGGCAATTCGGCGGCGCCTGGGTGCTGCTGTATGCATTGGTGATTGTGCCCAAATTTGTTCGGAATATTATTTACAACTGGATCGCGCGCAATCGCTACCGTTGGTTTGGCAAACGCGAAAGCTGCATGATTCCTACGCCGGAGTTGAAGTCGAGATTTTTAGGATAAAAAAATTACCGGACAACGAAGTGCCATCCGGCAATTAACCTAAATATTGAATCATAAGATTTTTATATACTAAATATGGTATAATCTCAAAGGTGTGCCATATTTAAGCAATCAATCATTAAAAAATTTATCATTTACCACACGCTAATAATTTGAGAGTATGTTTAAAAAATCATTTACTGAATACGGTTAATAATGATTTGACAAT
>CAZQTF010000164.1:0-8825 GCA_964596135.1 uncultured Saprospiraceae bacterium
TCTCATTTCCACCCCTGGAGTGATATTTCCTCCTAAAAAGACACCCTTCTTCCCCACCACATCCAAGGTAATGCAGGTGCCGGCATCAATTACCAAGCTGTTTTGGTCAGGGAACGTGTCATAAGCGCCCACGACTGCTGCCAGGCGGTCTTTTCCTAGCGTTTCCGGTGTTTTGTAGGTATTCTGAATGGGTAATGGTGTTTGGGCGTCCAATTCTATATAAAAAAAATGATCTGTCAAAAAATCCTTGATTTCAATGGGCACAACTTTGCCCACGTTACATAAGATGACGTTTTTGACGTTTTGGTTGGTTGCCACCTGTTTTAAAGTTTCAAAATCCCACATTTCCCATACCAACCGCATGGCTAATTTGTTATTGTCATAAAATCCGAGCTTGATACGGGTATTTCCGATGTCTATGGTCAGATTCATCTCTTAATATTGCGCATTTGCCGATGTGCTGATTTGCGAATGTTCATAATTGAATCATCGGCAAATTGCCACATTAAAATCAATGCCTAAAATGCCGGATGCCCGTCATCACCATTGCCATGTTGTGGGTGTTGCAGTAGTCAATGCTGTCCTGGTCTTTGATCGAGCCGCCGGGCTGCACCACTGCTGTGATGCCTGCCATATCGGCAATTTCAACGCAATCCGGGAATGGGAAAAACGCATCCGATGCCATGACCGCGCCCGTCAGGTCGAAGCCAAATGACTTGGCTTTGGCAATCGCCTGCCTGAGCGCATCTACCCGCGAGGGTTGACCGCAACCCATGCCAATCAATTGAGTGTTTTTAACTATAGCAATTGCGTTGGATTTCAGGTGTTTGACACAGGTATTAGCAAACAGCAAGTCATTGATTTCCTGCATTGTCGGTGCTTTTTGGGTCACCTGTTGCAATTCGGCTGCCGTTTCGATTTTTAAGTCCGTATCTTGCTCAACTACGCCGTTTAATAAACTGCGAAAGCTGCGCGATCGCACAGAAAAGTCTTTGATTTTCAAAAGGATACGATTCTTTTTAGCAACTAGCAATCTCTGCGCGTCTTCGTCGAACCCCGGAGCAATAAGTACTTCGTAAAACAATTCGTCAATTTCTTTGGCAGTAGCCAGATCCACTGGGCGATTGCAAATAAAAATACCCCCGAAAGCCGACACTGGGTCGCAAGCCAGCGCTGTTGTCCATGCATCCAGTAGCGTGGGGCGCGTAGCAACGCCACAGGTGTTGGTATGTTTCAAAATGGCAAACGTGGGCGCGGCTTCGCGGAATTCACGCATAATCTGTACCGCCGCATCAATATCCACAAGATTGTTGTAGGAAATCGCTTTGCCATTGAGCTTATCAAACATTTTGTCAAAATCGCCAAAAAACACGCCGTTTTGGTGCGGATTTTCACCATACCGCAAAATATCCGAGCGGTGAATGCTGTATTTGAAAGTTACGTCTGCCGTACCCTCATTGAAATAGTTGAAAATCGCAATATCATAATTGGAAGACACCTTGAAAGCCCGGCGCGCCAGTTCGTGCCGGTCGTTGAGCGTTGTGGCGCCCTGTTTTTCTTGCAGCAATTTCAACAGTATCGGGTATTCTTCCTTGGATGGTATTACAACTACGTCTTCAAAATTTTTCGCTGCTGCCCGGATGAGCGAGACACCGCCGATGTCAATCTTTTCAATGATCTCCGCTTCGTCGTCGGTTTCTGCCACCGTTTGTTCGAAGGGGTATAAATCCACAATGACCAGGTCTATTTCCGGGATTTCGTATTTTTTCAACTGCTCCTGATGCCCTTCTTCGCGCCGAGCCAGAATGCCGCCGAATACCTTCGGATGCAGGGTTTTCACGCGACCATCGAGGATGGAAGGATAAGACGTCAAATCTTCAACCGACACCACTGGCACGCCCAGTTTTTGAATATAAGCCTGTGTGCCGCCGGTAGAATAAATAGTAACGCCCAGTTCGTGGAGCTTTTGAATAATCGGCTCCAGCCCGTCTTTGGAAAAAACCGACACCAGCGCCGAATGAATTTTTTTGGAAGCCATCGTTTGGATTATGTTGGTATATTTTTTATGCAAATGCAATGCTGCTGGAAAACATACAGATACCCTTTTTTTGAAAAAAGATGTGCAAAGGTAAGGAGATTGATTGAAAGGTGCATAAAAAAATCGCAGTATCCGCTTGTATCGAATACTGCGACACGATAAAAATCCACTGAACTCAAAGCGAAAATAAAAGCTGGGAAACTTAGGTGGAGAAATATGAGCCTGTTTTCCCGATGTAACCTAATTCCCATCATCTTCCTGTCCGGAGTTCTTGGCTTTTTTCTTTTCCTTTTTGGATTTGACTTGTTCCTGACGAGTTACCTGCAATTGCTTCCACTGAGCAAACTGCTCCTCCGTGAGTATGCTCCGGAGTTCGGTGTCTTTGTCTGTTGCCAATTGTGCGATAGCCTCCCTTTTGGCGGTGCGCTCCTGGTCGCTGGCTAAAACCTTGTCCACTTTTTGAGCATATTTCAGATTGAGGTCTCTTACCTGCTGAATTTGCACTGAATCCAGGCTAAGCGTTTTTGCCATTTGGTTGGTCTGGCGTTGTGCGCGCTCTTCGACCGTTCTGCCAGTGCCAAGGCTTGATTGCGCCATCGCCCATACAGGCACTAATAAGACACAAATTACTGCGAAAAAAAAAGACTTTCTCATGCCGATTGTTTTTGCTTTTTTGACCAGCAAAACGGCAGAAAGTAAAATGCTTGTGAATTATTTTTTTTAGCTAAAGTTTTACGCTTCCCCGTGCCATACGGCTTCTACTATTTCGGGACTGGAATGAAACATCTTGACAATTTTGATCTCATAATTACCTACTTTAATGATTTGCCCCTCGGTGGGCATTGTTTCTGAGGTGTTGAGCAATAACCCCGACAAGGTGAGGTAATCGCCTTCGGTCGGCAGGGCTTCGGGTAGGTATTCGTTGATTTCGTCAATCGGGTTTTGGGTAAGGATGCGGAAAGCATGATCGCCGGTTTTTTCTACAATCGGTAATTCCTGGTCGTATTCATCTTGAATTTCACCTACCAGTTCTTCAATGATGTCTTCTAAAGTGACAATACCAACCGTACCGCCAAATTCGTTGACCACCACTGCAAATTGCGAGCGCTCGCGCTGGAATTGGCGCAATAGATTCATAATTTTCCTGCCGGTGTTTACAAAAATGACGGGGCGCAGCAGGTCTTCCAACTTTTTTTCCGAATTAGCCATTCGTTCGGTGAGCAAGTCTTTGGTCATCACAATGCCGAGCACATTGTCAATAGTGTCGCGGTACACCGGATATCGGGAATAGCCCTCCAGCATGGCGATATCAGTGGCTTCTTTAAGGGAGGTTTCTACGTCAAACGCGACGATCTGTGTACGTGGGCGTAGGATATGCCGCACCAGCCGATCGTCGAAGTCAAATACATTCTGGATTAATTCGCGCTCGGATGATTGGATGGCTCCGCCTTCGGCACTTTCGGCAATGATTAGTTTTAATTCTTCCTCCGAATGGATTTCGGCGTGCGGCACCGGCTCAATCCCGATTGTTTTTAAAATAAAATTGGCAAAACCATTTAAAATCCAGATGAATGGTCGGAAAATGAAGTAAAAAAATCGCATAGGCAGTGCTACCCAGAGGGTTGTACTGGTAGGAAAACGAATCGCCAGCGACTTTGGCGCCAGTTCACCAAACACAATATGCAATACCGTAATAAGGGCGAAAGCAAAGGGTAGGGCTATTCGGTGCGCCAGTTCCTCGCTCATTTCAAAACCAAGCCCGTGCATGGTAGCAATGATAATGCGCGATACCACACCTTCGCCGATCCAGCCCAGCCCAAGGCTTGCCAGCGTGATACCCAGCTGTGTTGCCGCCAGATAGGCATCCAAGTTTGCGACAATATTTTCAGCGACTCTGGCATTAAAGCCCACTTTAATCTGAATCTGCGAAGAACGCACTTTAACGATAGCAAACTCTGCTGCCACAAAAAAACCATTGAGCAATACCAGAAAAATAGTCAGGAATATATCGAAAAGCATTGTTGCGTTTTGTCTTTTGCTGCCAATAATAACTTGACATTTTTGCAAAGAAACGAGATTTTTGGGAGATTTTGAATGGAATGGCGAATTCTCAAAAACAACTTCATTTTTCGAACGAGCAGAATTTGCGATTTTTGTAAAAAAATTATGAAAAATCTGCTTCGTATGTTTTGGTTATTGCTACTGCTGAGCAGTTGCGCAACTCCTGAGAAATTATTTATCAATCCGTTTTCGAGCAAACCTCCCGGTTATACGCAGGTTGTTGCCGTAAGAGGCGGAAAAACGATTTACGTTTCCGGGCAGGTGCCGGTAAATGCCCAGGGCGAAATCATCGGGAAAGGCGACTTTGCTACGCAAACCCGACAGGTATTTGAAAATCTGCAAAAAGCACTGGAGTCGGCGGGCGCCACTTTTAATGATGTGGTAAAAACGAACATTTACATCAAAAATTTTACACCCGAGTACCTCTCTGTTTTCCGGGAAATCCGGGGAGAATATGTATCGGGCAACAATCCACCGGCAAGTACCCTGGCTGGCGTGCAATCACTTTACCATCCCGACGTGCTGATTGAAATCGAGGCGGTCGCTGTGATCAGGAAATAGAATATTCCCTACCTTTGCAGTTGCAAATCAGAAAAAATGGGATTTAGAGCGTCTATCATCAAACCATTTGCGAAAAGCATTGCCCGAAAAATTGATCGCTGGGCAGCGGATGCAGTGCAGGCACAGGAACAGGTGTTTCAAAAGCTGATCGTAACCGGTCGCAACACAGCGTTTGGCAAAGAACATGCTTTTCAGAACATTCGTTCTTATGAAGATTTTAAAGAGCAAGTGCCCATTCGCGATTACGAAGGCATCAAACATTATATTGAACGCATCAAAAACGGCGAGTCGGACGTGCTGTGGCGAGGGCGCCCCAGGTATTTTGCCAAAACTTCCGGTACGACTTCCGGGGTGAAATACATTCCGCTAACGAAAGAGAGCCTGCCCAATCACTTTGGCACCGCCCGCAATGCGCTGTTCAACTTTTACGCCCGCACCGGCAAAGGTGGCTGGCTCGAAGGCAAGATGATTTTCCTCTCCGGCAGCCCAGCACTCGATGAAGTAGGCGGCATCCCCACAGGGCGCCTGTCGGGCATTGTGAATCACCAGGTACCGGCATGGCTGCGCACCAATCAATTGCCGGGTTATAAAACCAATTGCATCGAAGATTGGGAAATCAAGGTCGAACGCATTGTGGATGAAACGCTTGGGCAGGATATGCGCCTCATCAGCGGCATTCCGCCCTGGGTGCAGATGTACTACGAACGCCTGCTTGATCGCTCCGGCAAAAAATACATCAAAGACATTTTTCCGAATTACTCAATGTTTGTGTATGGCGGGGTGAATTTTGAGCCGTACCGCGCCCAATTGGAGGCGTTGGTCGGCAGACGCGTGGACAGCCTGGAAACCTACCCCGCATCCGAGGGTTTTATTGCCTTTCAGGATCTGCCCGACAGCAAAGGTTTGTTGCTCAACGCGTATTCCGGGATTTTCTTTGAGTTCATTCCTGCCGAAGAAGTGTTCAATGAGCGCCCAACCCGCCTGTCGTTGCGCGAAGTGGAGGTCGGCGTGAATTATGCCATTATTATCAACAACAACGCGGGATTGTGGGGCTACAACATCGGCGATACGGTGCAATTTGTCAGCAAAAATCCCTACCGGCTCATTGTTAGCGGGCGTATCAAGCATTTTATCTCGGCTTTCGGCGAGCACGTCATTGGCAAAGAAGTAGAAGAAGCTCTGCTTTCCGTAGCAAGCGGGGAAGGCGTTCGTATCGTGGAATTTACCGTTGCTCCGCAGATTGCTCCGCCCGAAGGTGGACTGCCCTACCACGAGTGGTTGGTCGAATTTGACAATATGCCGGAAAACCTGGATGCCTTCGCGGCAAAAGTGGACGCGGCAATGGTGCAACAAAATATCTACTACGAGGATCTGATCGTGGGCAATATTCTACAACCTTTGAAAATCAGACCTTTACAGCGAAATGCTTTTCGTGAATACATGAAAGCCCAGGGTAAACTCGGCGGACAAAACAAAGTGCCCCGCCTGAGTAACGATCGAAAAATTGCGACCGATTTGGAGGCGTATAAATTGTAAAAATTTTATTTTTGCATCCTGATTTTATTGAATTCGGTTTTAACAATCATTTTCAATCAGCAACTAACAAATTTTAATCATGGGAAAAGGAGATAAAAGAAGTAAGCGCGGCAAAATCTGGCGCAGCAGTTACGGTAAAGTCCGCCCGAAAAAAGTGAAAAAGGCGCTGGCGCAAAAAGCTGCCTAAAGCTAAAGACGTGTCTATCGTGCTTTCGTGGGCACGTTTTTATTTTCTTTGCCCCCCGTCATTTGATTCCACATAACTTCCGGCAGTCGAAAACGATCTGTGCAGAAATCTTACTATCAAAACACATTCGGTTCCGCTATCACAGAAAATTACCTGAATAGGATCGGCATCCAAATTTTGTAAAAAAGTAATGTGCCTGCTTTTATTTTTCCTGCCAAAAACTACTACCTTTAAGTGCATCGAATGTTGGCGCGTTTCCGAACGGTATGTTAGTGCTCAACGGTAGCCAGCTTTCTAATCCGAAAATACACCTAATAGCTCTGTATGAAAGTTTTACATATTAGCGCCGAATGTTATCCGGCGGCTAAGTCCGGCGGTTTGGGGGATGTGGTAGGCGCGCTGCCCAAATACCTACAACATGCCGGCGTATCGGTGGGTGTGGTCATCCCCAAATACCGCCTCAAGTGGATCAACGAACACCAGTTTATGCCGGTTTTTCGGGGGGCGGTGCGACTACACAACTACTATGTGCCATTTACCATTGAAAAAGAACAGCACGACACACTGGGATTCCCGTTTTTCGTAGCAGATATCCCCGGCAAATTTGATCGCCCAGGCATCTACGCCGATCCAGGCGGCTACATGTATGACGATGACGTAG
Source organism: uncultured Saprospiraceae bacterium (assembly GCA_964596135.1). GTDB lineage: Bacteria > Bacteroidota > Bacteroidia > Chitinophagales > Saprospiraceae > JADJNW01. Next base: position 7,045 of record CAZQTF010000164.1, read on the forward strand.
AACGCTACCTCAGCTTTCAGCAAGCGGTACTGCAATGGATCATCAATTCGCCGGGACGCCCGTCTGTTCTGCATTGCCACGATCATCACACCGGACTGATACCCTTCATGGTAAAATACTGCCCCGAATACCGTGCTTTGGAGCGGGTGCCTACCGTACTGACCATCCACAACGGCATGTACACCGGCGCATTCAGCTGGGCAAAAATGTATCTGCTACCATTTTTTTATGGCGAAGCGCGCGGCCTACTCGACTGGGCAGATACCATCAATCCGCTGGCAACCGGCATCAAAACGGCCTGGCGGATCACCACTGTTTCGCCGAGCTATCTGGATGAACTTAAGCAATCTTCCAATGGCATGGAGTGGCTGTACTATCACGAGCAGCATAAAAGCATGGGAATTTTGAATGGCATTGACGCACAGGTTTGGAATCCCCGAACCGACAACTACATTGCCCAAAAACTGGAGGACAATATCAGCGAATTCAAAGCAGCAAACAAGCGGGCACTCGCGCAACGGTTTCAGCTTGACCTCAGCCTGCCGATTGTCGCCTTCATTGGGAGGCTGGTAACGGAAAAGGGCGCCGACCTGCTACCCGATCTGTTCAGCAGGGTGTTGTACAGTGGCATGCGGGTCAATTTTCTCGTGCTAGGCACCGGCGATCCGCGTATTGCCAATGATTTCAGAGGTATGATGCATCGTTTCCGAGGGCGATTTGATGCTGCATTGGAATACAATGAAGGATTGGCGCACCAGTTGTATGCTGGTTCTGATTTTCTGATCATGCCCTCGCGGGTAGAACCTTGCGGCTTGAACCAAATGTACGCCATGCGTTATGGAACGTTGCCAATCGTGCGCTCGGTGGGCGGTCTGCGCGATACCGTACCCGATATCGGCGAGCCTGACAGCAGCGGCAGGGGTATTCGCTTCGACAACTTTACACTGGAGGATAGTAGCCTGGCAATTTATCGCGCCGCCGAATTATATTTCAATCATCACGCTTCTTTAGAAAAAATACGAAATAAAATTATGCAAATTGATTTTTCTTGGGAAAAATCGGCAAATCAATACATAGAATTGTACAATCAAATGTTGTAAATAGAATGTTAAACTTTTAATTGCTCTGACAGATATGCCAATAAAAATTATTTCACTTATTTTGGGTGGTGGCGCCGGTACGCGCCTGTATCCGCTCACGAGCCAGCGCTCCAAACCAGCAGTACCGATTGGAGGGAAGTACCGGCTGATTGATATTCCGATATCGAATTGCTTGAATTCCAACCTGAAGCGAATGTTTGTGCTCACACAGTACAACTCGGCTTCGCTCAATCAACATATCAAAAATACGTATCATTTCGATGTTTTTAGCCGTGGATTTGTAGATATTCTCGCGGCGGAACAAACCCCCACCAGCGACAAGTGGTTCCAGGGGACAGCGGATGCAGTGCGCCAAAGTATGCATCACCTTGTGAATCAAGATTTTGACTACATCCTCATCTTGTCGGGCGATCAATTGTATCAAATGGATTTTGATGAACTGGCGGTGTACCACGTTGAAAAAAATGCAGACCTGACGATTGCCACCATCCCTGTGAACCAATACGATGCACCGGGCTTCGGCATTATGAAGGTGAACAGCGAAGGTATGATCGAAAAATTCATCGAAAAACCCAAACCGGACGTACTCAACGAATGGGAATCGGTTGTGTCCGATGATTTGCGCAGAGAAGGGAAGATTTATCTTGCCTCTATGGGAATTTATATTTTCAATCGCAATGT
>CAZQTF010000165.1:0-8600 GCA_964596135.1 uncultured Saprospiraceae bacterium
CCATTCTCCACCTGCCGCTCGGTTTGCAGCAGCGTCACCGTGCCATCTGCGTCCACAGAACCCAGTACGAGGCATTCACTCATAAAATTGGCAATTTGCTTGGGTGGAAAATTCACGACCGCCACGATTTGCTTGCCAATCAAGTCCTCGGGTTGGTATAATGTGGAGATTTGCGCTGACGAACGCTTGATGCCGAGTTCGCCAAAGTCAATGGTGAGTTGATAAGCCGGCTTTTTTGCTTTCAAAAAGGGCTCTGCCTTGGTGATGGTACCGGTACGGATTTCTACTTTTTCAAAATCCTGCCAGGTAATGAAAGAAGATTCCATTGGCTAATTATCCTTCTACCAGCGTTCCAACCTGTTCGCCCAGCACAATGCGGCGGAGGTTTTCGCGGTTGTTGATATCAAAAACAATGATCGGAACATTATTTTCCTGACAAAGAGTAAATGCAGTCATATCCATTACACTCAAGCCAAGACTGATCACTTTGGCAAAAGTGAGTTTGTCAAACCGGGTTGCCGTAGGGTCTTTTTCCGGATCAGCCGTGTAAATACCATCCACGCGGGTACCTTTCAAGATGACCGCTGCATCAATTTCACTTGCACGAAGCGCTGCCGCTGAATCGGTTGTAAAATAGGGGCTTCCTGTGCCTGCTGAAAAAATGACCACTCTGCCTTTTTCCAAATGGCGAATGGCGCGACGCCGGATGTACGGTTCGGCAATTTGCTTCATTTCAATCGCTGAGATCAGGCGGGTATAAACGCCAATTTCTTCCAACGCACTTTGCAGCGCCATCCCGTTGATGACAGTAGCCATCATGCCCATATAGTCCCCCTGTACCCGATCAATTCCCGAGGCTGCAGCCTGTAAACCTCTGAAGATATTGCCCCCGCCAATTACAATTGCCACTTCTACTCCCATATCCACCAATTCTTTAATTTGATCGGCATAATGTCGGAGCATCACCGCGGAGATACCAAATTTTTGGTCGCCCATAAGGGATTCACCGCTGAGCTTGAGCAGGACACGCTTATATTTTACTATCATCTTTCTGTTTTTAAAGTATGTTTGATGCTCATTATACGAGTGGTCAGATGAAGATGTTGCATCTGACCACTGTTAATATTTTGGGTATAAAAAAAGGCGAACTACCAAGTAATTCGCCTTTTTTTATTTTTATCCAAGTGTGACGTGTTTGAAATCTGTCACGGTCAAATCTTTGTCCAAGGCTTTCAGGTAATCAGCAACTCTGGTGCCACTTTGTTTTACAAAGTCTTGATTGAGCAGCGTTACTTCCTGGTAGAATTTGTTCAGACTACCGCGTGCGATTTTTTCCAGAATGTCTTTAGGTTTGTTGGCATTCTTCGGGTCATTGAGCGCCGCTTCGAGTCGAATTTCTACTTCTTTGTCTTTCACTTCCTGCGAGATACCATCTTCGTCCACCGCAATCGGCTTCATGGCAGCAACCTGCATTGCTACGCCGCGCAGTTCATCAAATTTGTCATCCAGCATTTTGTTGAAACCAACAAGTACGCCTGCTTTATTGCCCATGTGGATATATGGAGCCACCATTTCCGCCTCGAGACGTGCATACTCAGCCAGTTCAATTTTCTCACCGATAACGCCGACTTGCTCCGTCACTTTATCTCCAATAGTAATACCATCGTAAGGCAATGCCAGAAGTTCATCTTTGGTTGCCGGAAATTTTTCCAGCGCCAGTTTTGCAAAATCCGTTGCGAGTTGGACAAAATTTTCATTCTTGGCAACAAAGTCGGTCTCCGAGCTTAATTTTACGATCACGCCGCGCTTCTTATCTTCAGACACCATTGCGATAACAGCACCTTCGGTTGCTTCGCGGTCAGCGCGTTTCAACGACAATTTTTGACCTTTTTTACGGAGAATTTCAATTGCCTTATCGAAATCGCCCTCTGCCTCGGTCAGGGCGTTTTTGCAGTCACTCATACCTGCGCCGGTCATATCGCGCAGCTTTTTTACATCAGCAGCGGAAATAGTTACGCTCATTGTTTCGAATTTGTTATGTTATGATAAAATTGATACAAGGATTCCAGACAGCCATTTTCACGATATCCTTCTCATCTTTTGAAATCCTATACTATACCCTCCGGCAGCCCCAATGTATATCATATTGGCTGCCCCCGACCAAAGATTAACCGCGCATGCCTTCTTTGTCGCCTTTAGTCTGCTTGCGTTCTTCCAAACCCTGGCGAATTGCTTCTGCCATATAATTGGTAACAATGGCAATAGACTTGGACGCATCATCATTTGCTGGAATCGGGAAGTCCACCTGATTGGGATCAGAGTTGGTGTCCACCATGCCGAAGGTGCGCAAGCCCAGGCGATGCGCCTCGGCAACTGCGATATGCTCATGGTGAATATCAACGATAAACACAGCAGCCGGCAAACGGTTCAGGTTAGCAATACCGCCCAACTGTTTTTCCAGTTTGGCATATTCGCGCGACATCGTCAAGCGCTCCTTCTTTGTGATGCTGGTCAGCGTAGTGTCATTCAACATACGCTCGATGTTTTGCATTTTCTTTACCGAACGGCGAATCGTTGCAAAGTTCGTCATCATACCACCCAGCCAGCGCTCGGTCACGTAAGGCATATCCACGCTTTTCGCTGCATTCATCACGATATCGCGTGCTTGTTTTTTGGTAGCGACAAACATGATCTTGCGACCCGATTTGGCGATATTGCGCATGGCATTGGCAGCGCGTTCCATATGCTCCAGGGTGCGGTTCAGGTCAATGATATGGATACCCTTAATTTCTTTGAAAATATAAGGCGCCATCTTCGGGTTCCACTTCTTTTTGAGATGTCCGAAATGGACACCGGCATCCAGCAAATCTTTATATGTGGGTTTTTCCATTTTTTTGAAATTGTTATTATATTAAGTGTTATCTGGTGTTTGTTATTTGGGTAAAACGGAACAATCGCGAGAGCCCAATAACCACCATTTTTAACGCTTAGAGAATTGGAAGCTCTTTCTTGCTTTTGGCTTACCATATTTCTTGCGCTCTACCTCTCGGGCATCGCGTGTGAGATATTTTTTATCTTTCAACGGCTTGCGAAAGTCTTCGTTTAGTTTCACCAATGCACGGGCGATGGCCATGCGCACCGCTTCTGCCTGACCTTTGAAACCACCGCCCGTGACATTCACTTGGAGGTCATAAATTGCTTCCGCATTTATTGTTTCGAAGGGCGCAACAATCGTTGGCTGGATGTGAAGTTGGGGGAAGTATTCCTTATAGTCCTTGCCGTTAATGGTGATTTTACCTTCACCTTTAGTGAGATAGACCCGTGCGACCGAACTTTTTCTTCTCCCGATGGCATTAATCATTTCCATATTGATAACTTGCGTCTTTAGCGTTTTTTAAAAATTAAAAGGTTCCGGTTTTTGCGCCTGATGCGGATGCTCCGTACCTTCATACACAAACAACTTCTTGAACATAGCGCGTCCCAGCTTGTTTTTGGGCAACATGCCTTTAACCGCAGTTTCAACGATCGCAATAGGCTTTTTTGCCATTACTTCCTTCGCCGTTGCGCTTTTCTGCCCGCCCGGATAACCAGAGTATGTTAAATATACTTTTTCGTCCATTTTATTGCCCGTAAAGCGTACTTTGTCGGCATTAATGACGACCACAAAGTCGCCGGTATCTACGTGCGGCGTATAAGAAGGCTTGTGTTTACCGCGCAGCACACTTGCAATACGCGTGCAAAGGCGACCCACCGTCTCTCCGTCTGCATCAATCACATACCACTTGCGCTCTACCTCTTCTTTCTTCGCCGATTTGGTTCTGTAGCTCAGTGTATCCACTGTTGTATTGATTTAAATTGTTATAAAAAACCTTGGATTTTTTTACGATGCCTTTTCCGAAAAGTCCCCTTCCGAAAAGGCGAGTGCAAAGGTAATTTTCTTTTGCGCAATTTGCAAACATTTTCCGCAAAAAAAATGAAGCCTAAAAATCATAAATCACTGAAAAACAGTAAAATTTTTGCACAAAAAATTTTATGCCCGGCAGTGGATCATGGCGAGCAACAGCAATCACATGATGGCAAATCAAAACCTTAGGGTCTTACCACCAGCTTCCCCTGTCCGATTCGGGTTTTATTATCAAAAATGGCATAATGATAAACCCCAGAGGCTATTTTTTGCATGGGCAAATTTTCGATATTTCCAACCAACGAATAATCCAACATCGTTCTTCCCATACTGTCGAACAGCACAAACCGAAGCGCTGCACCTTCACGGGACAACACGTTGAGCTCTTCGCGCGAGCTGACCGGATTCGGAAATACAAAATATCCGCCATCGCCCTCATAATATACGTACGCCGGCTCGGTGTAGATTACGGCGCCATCCAGGAGTTCTACTCGCGCCCGATAAGTATTGATGCCTGCCTGAAGATTTTCATCCTCGTAAATAAAAGTATTATTTTCACTTATGACTGTCGCCAGTGGAAGAAAGCGATTTGCGGCAAGTTTTTCAAAAACTACGTTCTTGATTTGATAAGTCGTGCCGAGTGTCAGGCGCAAAAGCGCTGCATCATTCGACAGATCCGCCAGAAAATTGATGACATAACATCCCACGCCCTGAGTATTATAATTAATCGTTGCACTTTTTGCCCCGGTATGCAGATCTCCCAGCACTGGCGCAACCGCGTAAAATCGAGAAGGAAATTTTGTTTTGTCGAAAATAAAAAAAGTATCGGTGGTACTCACAACTGGCGCAAGATAAGTGCTCTCCAGGCTATAAAGTTCATAAGCGATTGCTTCCGGCAGCGCCTGCCAGTACAACAAAAGCGAGTCGGAACAGTTGAATCCTACCTCCAGGTTCAGCGGCTGCGAGATGGTTGTATTTTCAGACAAATAAACTTTGTCGCCCACCGTCAGCCTAAACTGGGCAATCGAAAACACCTGTGGCGCCCGCCAGCGAAAGTAACCTGATGCGATTTGCACCGTATCAGTGATCAGCAGCCAGGTATCGCCATGATCTAAGGAGTATTCGAGCCGCCCTGGTTCGTTTTGCCAGGTGGTTTCCCAACGCAGAATCGTTTCTTCGCCACTCAAAATGTTGTCGCCCCGCGCAGGAAAAGTCCATTGCAAATATTCAGTTGTATCCCATTGATAAGCAAGGTCAAACGATTGCGAATCAGTTTTTATATCAAATCCTTTGACTTGAATTTCATACGCGCCGGCAGCGGGATTTTCTAACGTGATCTGCTCCACGTTGTTTAAATGATCTGCCCGGCGAACAGGTAATTGTACCAGCGAATCAGGATGCGGAAATGTGCTCAGCGTCCAGGGCAGCCAGCTTTGACCGCTCGCCGGATGATGCAATTCCATGTCCAAATCATTGATTAAGGTTTTCATCGCATTGGCAGGCGCCGGAGCATCCGACCAGGCAATCGTGACTTTGAGGTTTGTGGCATGGGCAGGAATGTTCAAAACAAACGTCTGTTGCCCATTTTGGGTCATTTCCCCACTATAAAAACGGTGCTCTTGCACCGTTTGCATGGCACGCCAGGCATTCGCCCGCCCATAGCCGGATCGGAAATCAATTCCGGGCGTTTCCACATCGTCAGCGCTGTTGAGCAAAATCGCCTTGATCAAAGCAGCGGGAGGCAACCGCCCACTGTGTACATCGCGATAAGCCTGTTGCAATAGCAAGGAAATACCAGACACCATTGCCGCCGCGCCAGAGCTTCCATCCAGGCCATAAGCGACGAGTTCGGGTTTCACGCGCCCATCGTGCGCCGGACCTTTGGAACTGAGCACAGGAACTACACCTAGCGAATCCATTGAGCCAACGGTGAGAATATTTTTTGCCATTTTAAAACTGCCGGTGAGATTAGCAAAACCGGTCAAACCTTTGTAAAAACCGAGCGTATCCAGCAAATTGCCGCGATTGCCGGAGGAAAACACGTGCAAGAGTTCTGGTTTTTGCAGCACGCTGGCATCATAAGCCGCAGCGTCGCTGCCATAATAGCTCTCGATGCCTACGCCATAGGAGTGGTTTTGCACAGTAATAGCTAAAGTATCGTAATAAATTGGATTTTCAGGAAACAAATTAATAAAATTGGCAGACGTAGGCTGCGCGCCCCACGCGACGCCTTTGCCTGTGTAAAAGGAATTGCCGCCGCCGGCAATGATCGTTGCCATAATGGTGGCATGCGTCGTCATAAAACCGGAGCCCCCGCCAGATGGAAGAATGCGCCCAGCGAAGTCAATGTCTTCTTTGTCAAAATCATTTTCTTTGACCGAAACGGTCAATCCTTCGCCATTGATGGCTGGATACAGCCCATGTACCAGATTTACGCGGTTGGCGCTCAGATCGAGATTGCTCACGGCCACTTCTTCCTGTGGTTGCCGATCAGCGCGATCTATAAATGTAACCAACGGAGAAGGCAGCAGCCATTCAAAGACAAGACCCGGCGTAACCCGAATAAAAAATACCCTGACAGCAGGAAAATTGCTTTCAATGATTGCATCGAGCCTGCTTTGCTGCAACCAATGCCGAAAGGCGGCGGTATCGGTCACACTGATTGCCCACAAGCTGGGATCAACCGAGCGTTGCGCAAGCTGCCCTTTTGCTGCTAGCAACGGCGGGGCGAGCTTCCGATCAAACACCAGCGCAGATTGCGCCTGCAACGCAATATCCATCAGCAGGAACAAAGCAAAGATAAACAGCCTCATTTTATAAAAATTCTTAATATGACAGAATGAACGATAAAGCAAAGTAAAGTCGTTTTTAGCAAAAAAAACGCTCGAAATAAAATTTTATCAAAAAAGCGTACTCAAAATATTCTATCATTTTTTAACACTTATGAACTTTTGTACACAAAGCTATATTTTTTTAAAATCGTTGTTTTTTTTTATTTTTTTTCATAACATTGAATGAATTTTAACAATTTAACAACGTTTTGTGCTGAATATTAAAAAAAATCAAAAAAAATTTTCTACCAAAAACAAAGTACACGCCAAAAGATCTTTTTATGAAATATTTCTCTATGTTTGCATCCTGACAATACAAATCAATCGCGGCACTACTACCCCTTCCAAAGAAAACCCAGGTTGCAAATACTCCGACAGCACGAACACGTACATCCGACCGACTGAAATGAAACACAACTGCTCTTCCAAGCCTATATAGAGCGGGAAGAAACAGCGAGGCGATTATTGTATTTTCGAATAAAATGAATCTTATGAAATTGCTAATCAACACACTGCTTACACTTTCTCTGCTCCTGATAATGGTGAGCTTCCATGCCTGTACCCAGGATAGGATAACGTTGACGTCAGCGACAAAAACGTCGTCTCGGATACCGTTTTGCAACTTAAAAGAAACGGTTAATGCCAATATTAAACTCCTTTTCTATTGCTGCATCCAACAATAGAAGGTACCTATTATTGCGTAAATATTATTCACTCTATATTTTTTCACAAATCAATGACACTTAAAGTATGAAAAAGCTGATCAAAACACTTGCAGTTTTTACACTGCTCACAGCAGGTTTATACTCCTGCACGCAAGATGATGCAACGACAGACAATGCACAACTCGTATCGAACGAAGTACTGCAACAGATCAAAGCCTTGGGTTTTAGCACCGACAACGTGATTAAAGATGAAGACGATTACATCGTAGAAGGCGACATCCGCCTTAGCAAATCTGACCTGGAAAGACATGATTTGCACCAGCATTCGCTGCGCGTTGCTGAGGTAGAACAATACCACACCACAAATTTGGTGACCGGATTGCCACGCACCATTGTAGTAACAACGAGCGGCAGCAACATTACCCAGCGGCTATCTGACGGCATTAATGCAGCTATTGCACGCTATAATGCCGAAAATCTGGGACTTACCTTCGTACGTGGTGGCTCATCCGGCGGCGGCGACATCAATATCCGTGTTGTGAATACTCGCCAATATATTGCCTCTGCAGGATTCCCAACCAGCGGCGGCGACCCATACGGTGAAGTTAAATATGCGAAAGCTTACACTAATTATAGCTTGGGTTTTGTAACCACCGTGATCGCCCATGAAATGGGACACTGCATCGGTTTCCGCCACACCGACTACATGGACCGCTCTTACAGTTGCGGCGGCTCAACTGCCAACGAAGGCGCCAGCACAGTAGGCGCCATTCACATCCCGGGTACGCCGACTGGTCCGGATCCGAATTCCTGGATGTTAGCCTGCTTGAGCAGTTCGACGGATCGTCCGTTTAATGCCAATGATAAAACAGCCTTGAATTATTTGTATTGATCTTTCGCACATTTAAAGAAATGTTCCTCCTATCTTAAGAAAAGATGGGAGGAATTTCTACCCTTCGAGCCTCTTTCTTTACTACCAGTTAAAATACTACAACGAAGGCTCAGCAAACACTATACAAATACAAACAAGGTTTTTGCTATTCATTTTTTTTAAAATGATATTCCTAAAATATCGGAAAAAGGCATTGTGCCATATGTAGTTGTTATCATGATTTAAACAATAACTTGTTTACTGATAAATAATTTCTTAGAGAGATTTTATAGGTAAATCAGCATATTGACAAATCAGTACATCAATTC
>CAZQTF010000166.1:0-8541 GCA_964596135.1 uncultured Saprospiraceae bacterium
TAATGGGATCATTCGGGACTACCAATTTACCATTTTGGATTGTTACTTTTGTTCCGCTCATTTTTTTGTTGTATTTTGTTAGATTGTTTGTTGGACAAATCAAGCGAAGAGAAATTTTCGCTAATGGCTCGTAAAAGTAAGAATTTATTCGTTTTACAAAGATTTGAAAACCTGATTTTGGAAGTAAATTTTCTTTAAAGAAACAATAGACTTTAGACGATAGACCTTAGATACGCTACCCGATGCCTATTACTCAAATTCGTCTAACATCTAATATCTAAAGTCTAACATCTAATATCAGTCTAACATCTAATCAAAATATGAACCCACTTTTAGATCCAAATAAAGAGCAACTCAATACGGAAGAGCAACAAATGGAACAGTCGCTACGTCCCAAAGCATTGGAGGAGTTCAGCGGGCAGCCGAAGATTGTGGACAATCTGAAGGTGTTTATCGCTGCTGCCCGCCAACGCGGCGAAGCACTCGATCATGTGCTGCTGCACGGGCCCCCGGGCTTGGGTAAAACGACTTTGTCGCACATTATCGCGTTTGAACTGGGCGCCAACCTAAAAATGTCTTCAGGACCTGTATTGGAGAAGCCTGGCGACCTGGCGGGCTTGCTTACCAATCTGGACGCCGGCGACGTGTTGTTTATTGATGAAATTCACCGACTGAACACGGTTGTCGAAGAATATCTCTATTCGGCGATGGAGGATTATCGCATTGACATCATGATTGACAGCGGTCCCAGTGCCCGGAGTATTCAAATATCGTTAAATCCCTTTACCCTCGTGGGGGCTACGACGCGCATGGGCTTGCTCACCGCTCCGATGCGTGCGCGATTCGGTATCAATTGCCACCTTGATTATTATGATATAAAAACGCTGGAGCACATTATTCACCGCTCCGCCGCTATTCTGAACGTGCCGATCACGCTCGAAGGCGCCCACGAAATTGCCCGTCGCAGCCGGGGTACGCCTCGTATTGCCAATGCCTTGTTGCGCCGCATCCGCGATTTTGCACAAATTAAAGGCAGTGGCACGATTGATGTGGACATTGCCCATTATGGCTTGACCGCACTCAATGTGGACGAACACGGGCTGGATGAAATGGATAATAAAATCCTTTCTACGATTATTTACAAATTCAAAGGCGGACCGGTAGGCATCAGCACCATAGCTACGGCGGTAGGGGAGGAGGCCGGCACCATCGAGGAAGTGCACGAGCCATTTCTCATCATGGAGGGCTACATTCAGCGCACACCACGCGGGCGGGAGGCAACGGAGAAAGCCTACAAACATTTGGGTGTGGTACCACCGGGCAGAAACCAGACTTTGTTCCCCGATTTGGAGATGGAATGATTTCTCGTTTGAACTTAGAAATTTCGGACTTGATCGTTATTTTTACTCGTTTCGTAGATTTACTCGATTTGTGGTATAGATTAAATGAAAACAGGATTCTACCTTTATAGCGGTATAATTTTATATAAACCAAAAACATTACGAAAAATGAAAACCTGGAAAATTGCAGCCCTTGTGGCTTGCATTCTGACGATTGGCCTTGCTGCCAATGCTCAAAGTTATTCTTCTGCCGTTGGACTTCGCCTCGGTTATCCTTTGTCGGTTTCCTATAAGCAGTTTCTGAACGAAAACGGCGCAATCGAAGCTTTTGGTGGCTTCCGCAGTTGGTCGGGGTACAGCTGGGTCAATCTGGGCGCTATGTATGAACACCATCAGCCTATTCCCAATGTAGATGGCTTGAACTGGTATTTCGGCGGTGGTGCATCTGTTTTTTTCTGGAATTATAAGGATGTTTTTCTGGAAGATGAAGCTTCCGTGAGTTTTGGTATTTTGGGTACGATTGGTCTGGATTACAAATTTGAAGAAGTACCGATCAACGTTTCAGTCGACTGGGTGCCAGCGTTTTTTGTCAACGGCTACGACAATGGCTTTAGCGCCGACTATGGCGCGGTGAGCGTGCGTTATGTTCTGAAATAGCGCCTGTGCTTATATTTGCCATCAAAAAGCCTGCATTCTTTCGATAGAAGCAGGCTTTTTGATTCGTTGTGTTTTTATTTTCCTTTTCGGAAGAAAATATCGCCGCTGACGGTTTCCAGCGTTACTTTCGAGCCGCCGCCATTGAGCGGGGCATTGAGGCGTTTGGAATACGACGTGCTTCGGCTGTCTAGTTTGACATTTTCAAAATCGGTATAAATCTCGCCAGTAACAGATTTGAAACTCAAGTCTGCTCTTGCATTGGGTTTCAGCGATACATCCACAAAACCGCTAATGCTTTTGGCGCGAATGTCGCTGGTCAAACCGGTAATTTCAATATCGCCGGAAATCGTCTCAAGCGCAAGCGACACATTGGCAGGCACCAGCACTTCGTAGTTCACGCGCAGGCACCAGCAATTAGGTTGCCAGTTTTGATCACAGTCCCAGCAACCGTTCTGATATTTTTTCTTGTCTTGACCAAAGTTATAATCTGCTTCCACATTTAGCATATCGGTACTTTCATTCACTTCAATTTGATGTACCTTGAATAACTCTTCGTTCGATGCGCGCAGAAAGGTTTTGAGCTTTACCTCGCTGCCATTGTAGGCGATTACCTTAATGTCGCTGCCAAATTTCAGATTCATAGCAACCTTTTTACCGGCAGGTAGTTTCCAGGAATTTTCGAGTGTTTTATCAATTTGCGCATGGGCAATAAAAGCGCATAATGTAAAGACGTAAACAATAATCGTATTTTTCATGAGTCTGGTGATTAAAGTTAGATGATAGATCATCAGATATTAGCTCATAGAGGCCTGGTTAATGGCAAAAAAATAAAATGCTATAATTATTAACCGCACCTATGATCTAAAACTTATGACCTGAATAAAATAATTTTACTTTTTCCGGAGGTACACGTCGTCGCTGATCGCTTTGAGCGTAATTTCCACGCCGCCACCATTAATAGCAGCTTTGATACTTGAACCGCCTACTCGCTTCAAATCTTCTTTCGTGCTAAAGTCAAAATCGGTGTAAATATCGCCGGAAATAGATTCCATGCGCAGGTTTGCCTTAGTGCCGGCGGGCATGGTCACGTCAATAAATCCGCTGATGTTGGAGATGGTAGTTGGACCAGACTGGCTCACCTGAGAAAAAACGGCCGTAATGTTGCCAGAGGTAGTATTAGCTGTTATCGGACCGGTAATTTCTTCCAGCACAATGTCAGAGCCCAGGCTTTTAATTTCAATCTCGCCTTTCAGCCCTTTCACTTTAATTTCAGTGCTTTCCCAGCTTTTTTCCTCAATTTTGAGCATTGCATCTGCCGGGATTTTGATGGTGTACTCGCCATCTTTGCTGGAGGCTTTTTTGATAGTAATTACGTTGTTGGATTCGGTGACTTCCAAGCCCATGCCGGTGTTGTCCTGGGCATCGCGGTAAAGCGGACGCAGCCCTTTGGCGCGTTCGGGCATCATGTAATCCCCCTCTCCATCAATAATAACTTCCTTGCCATCATAGCCAACTACGTAGATCTCGGCATTGTCTGCTTCGATCATGACTCGTTTGGCGGCGGAGGCATTACTGAAAGCTTTTTTGAATTGCTGCGCAGAGGCGACCGTTGCCAATAGGCACAACGCGGTCATGAATGCAAATATCCTTTTCATTCTTTTGTATATTGATTTTGTTAAAAAAATGATGATAAATGAATAAGTCGGATGAATTCTATGATTAATTTATTGTTATACGATGCAATAACAGGGTGATTTATTGTCGTTCTTTCTTGTTTTTAATTAAATTTCAATGTTTTTTCGTCGAAAAATCAGCGCATTAGCAAATTCATACGTCAAGACATTACATCAAAACTTCTACGCCATAAGCGGCTTTATTTTTGACTACGTCGAGTAAATCTTCTTTTTTCATCAGTGTTTTGAATTCGTCCACAGCTTCTCTGGCTTTGAGGTTGGTCAGCACGTCAATCAGGGTAATTTGCACCTCCGGGCTGCTTTCTTCGCGCAGCGCTTTGGTCAGCGCCGTGATTACCTGGCGTTCGCGAGCAAATTGCCCGAGGGCTTCGGCAGCTTTCATGCGCACGTTGACGTTGTCGTCCAACTGCAACGTCTGAATCAGGGCATCTACCACCTGCGGGTCGGTGGCGCGTTCTTCCACCGCTGTGTTCACTGCTTTGATCCGTTGGCTGGCGGATTCTTCCTGCAACATACTCAAAATGAGCATCTTACGGGTATTTTCCACTTCCGCGACCAGGGTATTGATTTGCTGTTGCTGTTGTTGATTCCGCATCCAAAGCGAACCAAAACCGACGCCAATGACCAGCAGGGCAATCGCTGCCGCTGCACTCCAGGCAAGACGGCTAAGCAGAATGATCCGGGCGGGCTTTTCTGTACGCAGGTTTTTTTCGGCTTGCATTTCCTGCGCCAGCAATGCCTGAAAATGCTGGCGCAGGCGTGCGCTGGGCTGAGCCAACGGCACCTTATTCATGACGCCCAGCAACGTTGTCAATTCTTCGAGTTCTCGCTGCCAGGCTTCGTTGCCCATCAGTTCTTGCTCCAGCGCCATTGCTTCAGCCTCCGGTAGTTCGCCTTCGAGGTAGGCAATGAGTTGATCGGTTATATCTGGTTTCATAGGTTTTGCATTTTGAAGTAAATGTTGCGCAATTGTTTGATCGCGCGGTGCGCTTTCACTTTGGCGTTGGTTTCGCTCATGCCCAGCAAGTCGGCAACTTCACTGTATTTCAGGTTTTGGAATCTTGTCAAAACCAGTATTTCGCGTTGATCATCAGGCAGTTGTGCTATTGCCAAGTGCAAAACTTCATTGTTTTCATCGGTTTCGATCTTTTGAGAAATCGGTTCTTCTGTGCCCGCGATCTGTTCCGCTTCTGTAAAATCCGAGGTTCGCAGGCGATTTTTTTTATAATAATCGGCACTTACATTTCTTGCAATTTGATAAATCCATGATTTGAAGGAAGTATCATTGCGAAAAGAGGTCCGGTAGCGGATCATTCTTTCAAAAACCGATTGCGCCAGGTCTTCGCTTGCGGCTTGCTCATAGCCCATCCGCAGGAAGAAATTGTACAACGGCACCTGATACCGCTCAAATAAATGCGCAGCACACTGCAACTCGCCTTCGCGGAGGCGAAGCATCCATTCTTCATCACTGAGGGCGGTTGTTCGTTGCATTACCATCGGCGCTTCTTCAGATTCGAGATTCTTAGATTCCAGAAGTTTTAGTTATTCTGATGCGTAGCATCTTGTATCTGGCATCACATCTGATCTGGTTACTGTCGGTTTTCAATATAGTTACAAGGAAAGTTAAAAAAAATTTGGGAACAGGCAACGCGCGCTTTCAAACAGCAGAATTATAATCTTTGCATCCTGGATATTATGATGCCCAATGTAGATGGCTTTGGCTTAGCGGCAACCATTGCCAGAAGTCATAGAGAAGCGCCGTTTTTGTTTCTCACCGCCAGAGGGCTGAAGGAAGACCAGGTAAAAGGCTATCAGCTCGGCGCCGCAGATTATTTAGTAAAACCTTTTGAACCTGAAATTTTATTATTAAAAGTGAATGTTTTGCTCAGGAACGATGGAAAGATTGAAAATAAAAAGAGTATTTATCAAGTAGGTAGCTATACGTTTGATTATGAGCGCCGAATCCTTGAACTGAATAGTGAAGCGCAACGCCTTAGCCCCAAGGAAGCCGAGTTGTTGCAGCTACTCTTCGAACGCCGGAACGACGTGCTCCTGCACGAAGAAGCCCTTTTGAGAATCTGGCAAAACGACGATTATTTTACCAAACAAAGTATGGATGTTTTCATCACTCGCTTGCGCAAGTATTTGAGTAATCACCCCGAATATATGATTGAAATTGAAAATATGCATAGTAAAGGGTTTATTTTGCGGGAGCGACACCTGAATGAGTAAATGAAGCCAGCCTGCGCAACGGCAATATTGCAAATCACATCATTGGATGGAAATCATGATATCAAAAAGAAAGAAATTGGGGAAGGCGCTTCGTTTTGGAATAACGGAACAACGAAACATCTTTGTCCGATGTTCCGTTATTCCAAAATTCCGATAGTAGATTATTCCTGAATCGCTGCTACGCCGGGCAGGGTTTTGCCCTCGAAAAACTCGAGCATGGCGCCGCCGCCGGTAGAAACGTAGCTCATGTCATCCGCGAGGTTCATATCGTTGACTGCTGCCACTGAATCGCCGCCCCCCACGAGCGAGAACGCTCCGTTTTTGGTAGCAGTAGCAACAGCTTCAGCGATAGACCGCGTACCATTGGCAAAGTTGGCCATTTCAAAGACCCCCATCGGTCCATTCCAGAGGATGGTTTTGGAGTTTTGAATGACCTTGTTAAATTCAGCAACTGCCTTCTCGCCAATATCCAAGCCCATCCAGCCGTCGGGAATGTCGTTGCTGGGAGCAGATTTGAAATTAGCGTCATTCGCAAAATTATCCGCGATCACGGAATCTTCCGGTAGCAGGAAAGTCACGCCTTTGGTTTTGGCTTTTTCCAGCAGCGCGCGCGCGATGTCCAGGCGGTCTTCTTCCACCAGGGATTTGCCAACATTGCCGCCTTGCGCTTTGAAAAAAGTGTACGCCATTGCTCCGCCGATGATGAGATTGTCCACCAGATCAATCATCCGCTCAATGATGAGAATTTTGTCAGAAACCTTGGCGCCGCCGAGGATCGCCGTGAGCGGACGTGCCGGATTGTTGATGACCTTATTGCCGTTGGCCACCTCGGCGTCCATCAGGAAACCGAAGGCTCTGGCATTTTTCGGGAAGAATTTTGCCACGATCGTGGTAGAAGCATGCGCCCGGTGTGCGGTACCAAAAGCATCATTGATGTAAATATCGCCGAGTTTTGCCATCTGGCGGGCAAGCTCTTCATCGCCTTTTTCTTCACCCGGATAGAAGCGTGTATTTTCCAGCAGAAGCACTTCGCCTGGCTTCAGGCTGACAGCCATTTGCTCAGCTTTTTCGCCAACCGTATCGTCGCAAAATTTTACCTCCTGACCGAGCAGTTCGCTCAGGTGTGGCACGATGTGCTGCAAGGTATTGTTCTCGCGATCAATCGTACCGTCTTTTCTTTGGGGGCGCCCGAGGTGCGACATCAGGATCACGGAGCCACCGTGCTCGAGAATATAGCGAATGGTCGGCAAAGCCGCACGGATGCGCGTGTCGTCGGTAACGGCGAAAGTCGTTTTGTCCAAAGGCACATTAAAGTCTACCCGTATCAGGGCTTTTTTACCATTAAAATGGATATTTTTCATGGATCGTTGGTTTTAGGAAGGAAAAAAGCAAGAAATGCTAAGCAAGCGGCAGAACGAAGACATTCTGCCACTTGCTTTTATATAGAAAAAAGGAAATTATACTTTGATCGCCAAATCTGCCAGACGAGCCGAGTAACCGGCTTCATTGTCATACCAGCCTACCACTTTCACCATATTGCCGATAACCATTGTCAATTCGCTGTCGAAAATACAAGAGTGCGTGTTGCCGAGAATATCCGAAGAAACGATCGGATCCTGGCAGTATTCGAGAATACCTTTCAAACTGCCTTCAGCGGCGGCCTTGTAGGCAGCCTTAATTTCGTCTACCGTAGCAGTTTTCTTCACAAAAGCGGTAAAATCAGTGATCGAACCATCGGGTACGGGTACGCGCATGGCGTTGCCGTTCAGTTTACCTTTCAGGTGTGGCAAGACGAGCCCAACCGCTTTGGCAGCGCCGGTGGAAGTCGGCACGATACTGGCAGCAGCAGCGCGTGCCCGGCGTAGGTCACGGTGCGGTGCATCCTGGATGTTTTGGTCAGCTGTGTAAGCATGGATGGTCGTCATAAAACCACTTTCGATGCCCAGCAGCTCGTCGAGTACCTTTACCATCGGCGCGAGGCAATTGGTGGTACAAGAGGCATTGGAATAAATGGCGTGTTCCGGGCTAATGAGATTGTCATTGACGCCCAGCACTACCGTTGGGATGTCGCCGGTAGCTGGTGCGGAGATCAGGACTTTTTTGGCGCCAGCTTGCAGGTGCCAGCCGGCTTTTTCCTTGTCGGTGAAACGTCCGGTGCATTCGAGTACTACATCTACGCCCATAGATGCCCAAGGTAGTTTGGTTGGGTCTTTCTCTGCCAGAGCGTGGATAGCTTTACCGTTAACGTGAATATGCTGATCATCGGCGCTTACCGTGCCGTTGAATTTTCCATGAACGGTATCATACTTGAGTAAGTGCGCCAGCGTGGGGTTGTCGGTGAGGTCGTTGATAGCGACTACTTCTACGTCTGGTTTGTTGAGCAGGGCGCGGAAGGTTAGTCTTCCGATACGACCGAAGCCGTTGATAGCAATTTTTGTTGCCATGTTTTATTCAGATTTAGGTTTTGAAAAAAAGTCTATTTAAAACGCGGGATTTGAAAATTGAATACCCAGGGTTTTCTTTTTCAAGTTTCAAACCTCGGAAATTTACATTTGAAAGAACTTAGTGTAAAAATAACAATAAATCTAATTTTCTAATATTGGGAACAATCTTTTTCA
>CAZQTF010000167.1:0-8450 GCA_964596135.1 uncultured Saprospiraceae bacterium
GACCCGAGACTCAAAAAGGCTTTATACCCATCAAATGGAGGTGGGTGGTAGAGCGTACTTTTGGTTGGTTCAACTACTTTCGCCGATTAAACAAAGAAGTGGAGAAAACCGCTATAAGTGCTCAAACCATGATATTGTTAGCAAATTGTCAAATCATTATTAACCGTATTTAGTAAATGATTTTTTAAACATACTCTAAAAAATGATAAAGCGGTATTGTTATAGCGCTTTTTGCTATTCACTTTTCACAAGATAAAAAACTGATAATAAAAATTTTAAATAGGTTTGTTTTGTCAATAAGTTAGTCAAAGCACTATAAGTACAATAAGTTACAAATAACAAGCTGATTATCAAAGTCAAAAAAAATTGACATCATGTAAATATTATTTTATTATTGGCTTCGCCATTAAAAATCCAATTTAAGAAAATCATCCCGCAACTTGGGATACAAGTCTTGAAAAATGGCAAATAATTGCTGATAAACAGCATAGTTTGCGGCATCCGGTTGGAATGTTTTTTTGACGTGCACCATTTCCGAAGCTTCCGAAAAATTTCCAATCAATCCAAGTGTGCGAATTCCCAGCAAAAAAGCGCCGAACGCCGAGCCTTCCTCGTGATCTTGGGTATGAATCGGTTTGCCCCAAATATCCGCCAGCATTTGCATCAGGAAATCCATTTGCGCCAGCCCGCCGTTGATATGGATAGTTTCTATTTTCTGAACGGTTTCCTCCAGCGCTTTGCCGAGTTGTACAATATTGAAAAGCATTCCTTCCAGAACTGCTCTTTGGAAATGGCGTTTCGTGTGACGGTTATCAATACCGAAAAACAAGCCCCGCGCCTGTGCGTCCCACACAGGAGCGCGCTCGCCGGTGAGATAAGGCAAAAACAACAGCCCCGCTGCACCTGCCGGTACGTTTTTAATTTTTTTGATGCTTTTAAATGCTTTTTCCTTGTTGGCGATCCCTAAAAATTGCTCCGCAAACCATTGATAAACAATGCCTCCATTGTTAGATGCACCTCCGGCGACATACATATTTTCCGTAAGAATATAATTAAAAATACGTTCCTGCTCGTCGTGTGCCGGCGCGTAGCAGGTCATGCGCATGGCAGCGCTCGTGCCCAGGGTGACGACCGCTTTGCCGGGTTGTAACGCCAATGCCCCCAGATTGGCAAGGCAGCCGTCGCTGGCGCCGATTATCCAAGGAGTGTCGGGTGCTATTTGTAATGCCGCTGCAAACGTAGGATTTAAGCCACTCAAAACAAAGCCGGGCGGCACCGGAACGGACAATCTTTGTGCGGTAATACCTGCAAAATTCATTGCCGGAGCATACCAATCTAAAGATTGATGATCAAAAAGTCCAGTCGCTGAAGCCAGTGAATAATCCACCCACCACTGCCCGAAGAGCCGAAATGTAATGTATTCCTTGATCCCAACAAATTTGTGCGTCGCGTTGAATATCTCCGGTTCGCGGTCGCGCAGCCAGGCAATCTTGCATAATGGACTCATGGGGTGGATAGGCGTGCCGGTGTGCCGATAAATGTCTTTGCCGAGTTGGGTTGCTTTGAGTTGCCTGGCGTAATCCGCGCTGCGATTATCCGCCCATATAATGCAGTTTGTGAGCGCGTTGCCGGTTTCATCCACTGCAATGAGACTGTGCATAGGGGCGCTGAAGCTAATGCCAACAGGCGCCGATCCAAGTTTTTTGATTACTTTTTGCAGGCTGCTAATAATCGCCAGGAAAATTTCTTCGGGATCTTGCTCTTGCCAACCAGGCTGCGGACTTTGAATGCCATAAGAAATATGTTTGCCGTACAGCAACTGACCAGTGCCGGAAAAGGCTAAGCTGCGTGCGCTGGAGGTGCCAATGTCAATGGCCAGGAAGTAACTCCAGGTATTCAAGTTTGAAAATACATAATCTGATAGCATGGAAACTGAATTTTTCAAAGATAAAACCCGAAAATGTGGAATCGCATAATCGTGCAAAATTTTTGATATATTAAAATTCAAACACCTGTCACAAATTCTTAACATTTTCATGATACAATACCTGTTTAGATTGGCTAACTTTGCGCGTCTTTTTAATCTTTTGGCAAAGAGATTCAATTATGCCTGATCCCTCTGTCAAATACCAATATCAAAAAACAAAAAACCATGAATCTTGCAGTTGTTGGCACCGGATATGTTGGATTGGTTACCGGTACGTGCTTTGCGGAAACGGGCAATCATGTGATCTGCGTGGACATTAACGAACAAAAAGTGGAGCGCCTCCGCAAGGGCGAAATTCCTATTTATGAACCCGGATTGGACGTCCTCTTCGAACGCAATACCCGCCAGGGGAGATTGAAATTTACGACAGAACTGGCGGAAGCCGTGCATCAGGCGGAAATCATTTTTCTGGCTTTGCCAACGCCTCCGGGCGAAGACGGCTCTGCAGATTTGTCTTACATACTGGGCGTGGCCGAGCAATTAACAGATATTGTCACCGATTATAAAGTGATCGTAGATAAAAGCACCGTACCAGTAGGCACCGCCGAAAGAGTGCATGCTATTCTGGCAAAAAAATTGGATAAAAAACTGTTCGATGTTGTTTCCAATCCCGAATTCCTGAGGGAAGGCGTGGCAGTAGATGACTTTATGAAGCCCGATCGCGTGGTGGTAGGCGCCAGTTCCGAACGCGCTCGCCGCGTGATGCGTGAGTTGTACGAACCCTTCGTTCGCCAGGGTAATCCGATTATATTTATGGATGAACGCTCGGCGGAAATGACCAAATATGCCGCGAATTCCTATCTGGCAACGCGCATTTCGTTTATGAATGAAATCGCCAACTTGTGCGAACTCGTAGGCGCCAATGTGGATATGGTGCGCATGGGCATGGGCAGCGATACGCGTATCGGTAAGCGATTCTTATTTCCAGGTGTGGGCTACGGTGGTAGTTGCTTTCCAAAAGACGTACAAGCACTAGCAAAAACAGCCAGTGAATATGACTATGATTTCAAGATTCTGAATTCGGTGATGCATGTCAACGACAAGCAGCGAAGCCTGCTGGCAAAGAAAATCAAATCATATTTCAACGGTGATGTAAGTGGCAAAACAATTGCTTTATGGGGGCTGGCGTTCAAACCCAACACCGATGACATCCGCGAGGCGCCTGCGCTTTATATTATTGATGAGTTGCTGGAAGCTGGCGCTACCGTCAAAGCATTTGACCCGGAAGCAATGAAAAATGTGCAGGAAATCTACGGCAACCGTATTCACTATGCAACCGATCAGTATGAAACGCTGATAGAGGCGGACGCACTGGCTATTGTTACCGAATGGAGCGCCTTCCGCACACCCAGCTTCAAAGTGATGAAACAACTGCTGAAAGCTCCTGTCATTTTTGACGGACGAAACCTCTACGACCTCGAGCGCATGGCGGAAGAAGGCTTTTATTATGAAAGTATTGGAAGGGAAGTAGTAAAGCCTTGAAAATAAAATATTAAACAAGAAAATCTCTTTCCTGCTACAAATTTCAATTAATTGGTTTTACATCGTACACCAGATAATTGGTTTTTCCCTGCCAGGGCATGGCATTTATTTTCTCTTTGTAATAGACAGTAACCTGCTTGCCCTCATATTGTTGAAGACGCTCATACACATTGCGTTTACTAACAGAGAATTCCCAGATATTACCAAGCACCGCGGCCTGCCCCGGCTGTTGGAATCCTCCCAGATTTAGCTGCCCTTCGTAGGTTTTAAATACGATGCCCTTATAAGAAATTTTAACTAGATAACCGGTCCGGGTTCCTTCGCTATAGGTATAATTATTCCACAACAAATAACCTGCAACTCCCAGGATACCTGCCAGAAGTGCAAAAAGCAGAATCCGCTTGGTGCCACGCCAGGTTTTTTTGGCGATTTCTTCAGCGCCTTCTTTTACAACTTGACCAAATTCGCTCATGGCAAAGGATTTTTGTGCATGTCAAATTTACATATATTTAGTGGATAAAGTGCAGGTGGGATAGGTCGAAAATCATAGATTTTTAACTTTATTTTTTCCACTTGATGTTGCAACCTCCGCTTGGGTACTGCACTTCGCTCACAGGCTCGTCGGCTAACACCGCATCCAAAGCAGCACGCAGGTCTTTGCCGGTCAGCGGATTCTCATTCTTCGGGCGCGCATCATCCAGCCTTCCCCGGTACACCAGTTTCAAATCGCCGTCAAAAACGTAAAAATCAGGCGTGCAGGCTGCATCATAGGCGCGTGCAACTTCTTGGGTTTCATCATAAAGATAAGGAAAAGTGTAACCCACCTTTTTTGCCAGCATTTTCATTTCCTCCGGTCCATCTTGCGGATAATTTTCTACATCGTTCGAGCTGATGCCCACGAAGCTGACACCCTTGGATTGGTAGTCTTTTGCTACCCGCACAATTTCAGGATTGACGTGAATAACGTATGGGCAGTGATTGCACAAAAACATGATGACGGTCGCTTTGTCGGAAGCAATGCCATCCAAACTAACCATTGCACCAGAAATCGTGTCCGGCAATGTAAAATCAGGCGCTTCGGTGCCCAAGGGCAGCATATTGGATTCGGTGAAAGCCATTTGTAATCGTTTAAAGCATTGAGAAAAGGGATAGGTTTTAGAAGTTGAGATTTAGACTTAAACTCACTTAACCTTCTAAACTCATTACAAGCATTCCTGGTTGATTCCCAGTACGTATTTTTGCACAATGCCAATACTTTTGGCTGTTTCGGAGCCTTTGAAGCCATCAATCATTTCATCCTTCAACTGTTCCGATGCCAGTTTGGTCAGATTTTTGGCTACCGGCATGTACGACCAGTGCCATTTTTCTTCGTTGTAACCATCGGGGCGCGCTTCGCCTTTCGGCGAATAAGGCTGGCAATAACCATACTCGTGTGCATGCGCGCGCAGCCACTCATAGACTTTTTTCCCTTCCCCGGAGAGGAAATGCTCATCGTTCAGGTTGTTCAGATCAATATCGGTACCCCAGTGATGCCGCGAAGAGCCAGGCATGGAACTATATTCCAGGATTTTCAGGGCACGTTGGCGCGGATCGGCAATCGTTTTAGAAATGTCCTCGCCATCCACCAGGCGAGCGCCGGTCCATTTGGCTTCCCAAATGCCTTTTTGGGATTCAAAATTGCGTGTGGCCGAAATGATTACCAGTTTAATGCCATTTTTCAAAGCCGCAGCGTGCATCTGCTTGAATGCTTCGTAAGCGTCTTTTCGCAAAAAACGATCGCCATTATCGGCGTATTTTGATTCAATCCTAACAAAATCAGGATGTTGCGCGGGATCAAATTTGCCCATCAGGTATTCGATCGAGAATTCTTCTTCCGCCGGCACTGGAGTGACCAGAGGCGTTTCTGTCGGGGCGCCGCGCTCGCTGAGTTCTACCTTTTCCGCCTGCCCTTTCGAAGGATTTTCACCCCGACCGGAGGACGATTGGCAATTGACAAAAAACAAGCCCAAAACAGGCGCTAAAAACAATAAGCGTTTCATTTATAATGTTTTACACAAGCCAGAAGGCGTAAAAATTACGCCTTCCAGCCGAGAGTCATTTAATGCGAGCATTTTTCCATGATCTCATGGAAACGGTCGTGCAAAGCGAAAATTGCCTGCTTCAATTCGGCTTCCGATTTGCCTTTTTTCACCATTTTGTCCAACGCTTTGGATTCTTTAGCCAGCAGCGCCAGGCTTTTCTTGATCTCCGGTTTGTCGAATTTTGCTGGTACCGCCGATTTTTTCCAGGTTTGCGCTTTTTGTACCAATTCGCCCGATTTAGTCATTACCGGTTTCAGATCGCCTTCTTCTGCCGGGTGGAAAGTGGCCGCCATAACGCCATGAAAATCATCCATTTCTTTCCATTCGCCCATTTGAGCCTGAGCGGCAAAAGCAATTATAACCAAAACGAATGTCATTAATAAACCCTTCATTTTCATAATGTTTTTAATGTTTGTTAATAAAAAATGATTTGCAATTTAACAATGGGTAATATAGGGAATTTCTTAATATTCGAATTCCATCTGCTCCGATGGATAGCTAAATAAACATTTTTCTTTAATCAAAGCCGACACTTTCGGTGGCACCATGCTTTCCCAGCCGTTTTCACTTTGTCGGATCATTTCCAGCACCTGCTTGGAAAAGATGTGCAACGTGCCGTGATTAAAATCAATAATATCTACAATTTGACGGTTATCTACCAAATGCCGGTACAGAAATTTCACACCTTCCGGCACAGGCAGATTCTCGGACGTCATCAGTTCATCGCTGCCTTCCTGCATCGCGGGGTACACGTACATGATAACATTGCGGGTAAACAATTCGCCAAACGCTGCCAGCAGCTGCCCATCAAGGTTGTCATAATATTTTTTGTGAATGAGATCAAGCAATTCGCGCACGCCGACTACCAGCCCCAATTTTTGGATTTTGTAATCTGCCAGATAAGCGATCAGGCGCTGATATTGCTGGCTATTGGAAACCATAACGGTTTGCCCCAGTACATTGAGCAAATCAGCGCGATCGAGGAAGTCTTTTTCATCCAGTTTGCCCTCGGCGCAAAGATTATCCAGTGTGATCTCAGTCATTAAAAAGCTTTTGCCACCGGCTACCTCGGGATCTTGCAGAAATTGCCGGTAGCTGGATTTGATCATATCCAGATTGACCAATGTCGGGGGGCGGAAGCTTCCCCGCACGATCATCACGTGCTTTTTGTACAAAAACTCAGAAGCGTGCAGGGGTTTTCCATCTGCGCCAAAGATCGCCACATCCGTCAAGCCGTTTTTTACCGAAAACAGGCTCAGCAGGCGATTGTCCACCTGCTCAAAATCAGGTCCGGTCAGGCGGATCATGTCAATCATCATGCGCCCGTGCAGGCTATCCATAAGCGACTGGAGCATCACTTCGGGGTCGTGGTTGTACCGAAAACAGGCATAAACAAGGTTGACACCCAGAATGCCAATGGCTTGTTGTTGGAGGCGGTTGTCGTTGTCGAGCATGCGCACGTGCAGCACCAAATCGTTGGGTTCGCTGCCTGCCTGCAATTGGAAACGAATGCCCAGCCAGCCGTCGCCTTTCACCGTTCGGGAATAATTAATCGCAGCAATCGTATCAGCAAAAACAAAAAAATTGGTGTTCGGACGCTCCAACCGCAGGCGCTCGCTCATCAGGTCATATTCGTGGTCGAGCATTTTGTACAGTCGCGATTCGCAAACATAACGCCCGCTGGGCTCCGGACCGTAAATCTGGTCGGAATATACTTTGTCGTAGGCAGACATCGTTTTGGCGATCGTGCCCGCCGCGCCACCTACCTGAAAGAAATAACGCGCAACCTCCTGCCCGGCGCCAATTTCGGCAAACGTGCCGTAAATACTTTCGTCCAGATTGATTTCAAGGGCTTTTTGCTCGGTTTCTAATTGCTGGCGCATGTTCAGGTGTAACGTTTTAGATTTAACGTTCCGAAGTTAGAAAAATTGGCGCTCAATGCGCAAAATCTGCCTCAAAATTCCCGACAATACGCTCCATCGGCGGATTGTAATATCCATATTTCAAATGCGGAAATTCTTCTTTCAACAAATCCATCATTTGCTTCATGCCAATCGGGTCACCGGGGTCGGTCACGTTGATTCTCGTCAAATACCAATCGGGATCAATATTAAAATTGCGCCACTGAATCATTTTCAAATCAGTATCTATAATCAATTTTCGCAATGCCTCGTACTCCGCCTCACTATCTGTCATGCCGGGGAATACAAAATAATTGATGCTCGTCCAGCCGCCGTAGCGATTCACGACGCGCAGACTTTCCACAATGTCCTCAAATTCATAGTTATTCGGGCGATAGTAAGGCGTGTACACGTTGGCTTGCGCCGAATTTGTACTCACGCGGATGCTGTTCAGACCTACTTTGCACAAGGCCTCCACCCATTCCGGGCGACTGCCGTTGGTATTAATATTAATGCTACCTTTATCGGTGAATTTTCGGATTTCAATAATTGCTTCGCGAATGGTTTCCCACATCAGCAGCGGTTCGCCCTCGCAGCCCTGCCCAAAACTAATGATCGGATAAGGCGCTGATTCTAAATGCGGTACGGTGAATTCGACAATCTCCTGCGCCGTCGGCTTGAAGGTCAGACGATCCTGATTCGAGACAATATTTTCCTCTTCCGGTTGAAAAGAAATACAGCCCAGACAATTGGAATTGCAAGCAGGCGATACCGGCACCGGGCATTCCCAGCGCCCCATGAAATAATTCCGCGCCGCCGGACAGGTGTAGGTCAAGGCACAATTCTGTGCCAAGTGTTCCACCAAACGATTATGCGGATACGCTTTTTTATAATAATCAATGCCCTGTTTTATTACATCCCAATCAAAACCATTACATTCCTGACGAATATCTTCCTCAATTCTTACTGCTGGCACATAAAATTTACCATCGTACCAGC
>CAZQTF010000168.1:0-8422 GCA_964596135.1 uncultured Saprospiraceae bacterium
ATGCGGGCAATGCCGCCCTTCTGGATACGCGCATTCAGGTAGGTGCGAATGTTTACATCCTCTACCACTTATTCAGCATAATCTTGTGACTTTCCGCCGAACCAGTTGGAGTCCCAACCACGGATGATGCCCAAACGATTGCCTATTGGATTTGTCTTTTGACCCATATTGATGGTAATAATTAATATTTCCTGAAATTAATCTTCACCGGAAGTGTTTTCCACTTCTTGTACTTCGACCTCACCCTCCAGTTCACCTTCCGATGGCAATGGTACGGTATTCTCCACAACGATCGTCACGTGGTTGCTCCGCTTTCTGATACGGTGTGCTCTACCATGTGGCGCCGGGCGAAAACGTTTCAGCATACCTGCCTCATCCGAAAATGCAGTTTTAACGATCAAATCGTAATCGTCTGCGCTTTCTGCTCCGTTGAGCTTGTGCTCCCAATTGGCAATCGCCGAGAGCAACAATTTCTCCAGCCACACAGATGCTTCTTGCTTGCTGTAACGCAAAATATCCAGCGCATCGGTTACCCTTTTGCCGCGAATATTATCAACGACCAGACGCATTTTGCGCGCCGACATCGGACAGTTTCTAAGTTTAGCTACTGCTTCCATTTATCATTCATTTGTAGCCGCCGTATCCATTCGGCAACCAAAAACATTGATAATCAAATTATGAATTTCAATCAACCATTGGTGCTGCATCGCACCGAATGTGTTATATTATTTCTTTCTGTTGCCAGAGTGCCCTTTAAAGTTGCGCGTGGGTGCGAATTCGCCCAGTTTGTGACCCACCATGTTCTCTGTGACAAATACTGGCACAAAGGTTTTTCCATTATGTACCGCAATGGTCTCCCCTACCATATCTGGAATAATCATGGAAGAACGCGACCAGGTTTTGATCACACTTTTTTTATTGGACTCTTTCGCTTTCTGAACCTTTTCCAGCAACTTGTGGAATACATATGGTCCTTTTTTTACTGATCTTGCCATTGTTTAATGGTTATTTTGCAGGATTTATCCTAACTTCTTGTCTTTTCTTCTCGAAATAATCAGTTTGGAAGAATGTTTCTTGTTGTTGCGGGTCTTCTGGCCTTTCGCAAAAATACCAGTGCGCGATACAGGGTGACCACCGGAAGCCCTACCTTCACCACCACCCATTGGGTGATCTACAGGATTCATCGCAACGCCCCGAACGCGTGGGCGCTTGCCCATCCAGCGTTTTCTACCAGCTTTACCCAGAGATTGCAATCCGTGATCAGGATTGGAGGTAGTGCCCATCGTCGCTTTACAAGTTAGAAGAATACGGCGTACTTCTCCCGAAGGAAGCTTCACGATCGCATATTTTTCTTCACGACCGGTCAGTATTGCCGAGGTACCGGCACTCCGTACCAACGCAGCTCCTTTTCCCGGCTGCATTTCAATTGCAAAAATTTCAGCCCCCAGAGGTACATCGCGCAGGAACAACGCATTGCCAACGTTGGGAGTCGCACCCTCACCCGACATAATTTTGGCGCCTACCTGCAAGCCATTGGGCGCAATAATGTAGCGCTTCTCGCCATCTTCGTATTCTACCAGCGCAATGTATGCAGTACGGTTTGGATCATATTCGATGGTTTTTACCGTCGCTGGAATGCCATCTTTATCGCGTTTGAAATCAATGATACGATAACGGCGCTTGTGCCCGCCGCCACGCTGACGAACAGTGCGCTTACCACTGCTGTTTCGCCCGCCCGTCTTTTTGATTGGTGCGAGCAAATTCTTCTCGGGCTGATCCGTAGTGATTTCCGTGAAAGCATTGCCGATTCTGAATCGGGTACCTGCTGTAACCGGATTATATTTCTTAACTGGCATTGTTGTAAAAATTTCAGTTTTTATCAATCGAGATGTCAAGCATTCAAGAATTCGGCATCTGGCGCCCGACATCCATTATCTCCAAATTAGAGATCGCCGAAAAAGTCAATTTCTTCTCCTTCTACCAGCGTCACAATCGCTTTCTTGAAAGCAGGCTTACGTCCGCGCAGAACGCCCGTTTTGGTCATTCTGCTCTTCTCTTTTGCCGGCATAACAAGAGTATTGACAGACTCTACGTTGACGTTGTATCTGCCTTCGACCGCTTTTTTAATTTCGATCTTATTCGCTTTTCTATCCACGACAAAGCTGTACTGCTGTAGTCTTTCCGACAGCCGGTCTGCTTTTTCCGTGATAATTGGTCGTATGAGAATTCTCTTTGCCATTGTTCACCATTTGACTTTGCTTACGCAAAAGTTTCCTTAATTTTTTCTATTGAGCCTTCCGCCAAAATCAGTGTATTCGCGTGCAGAATTTCATAGGTATTCAAATCGGTTGCACGGGTAATGGCTGCTTTGGGAAGATTACGAACCGACAACAACACTTCCTTTTCGTAATCAGGAGTTACCAGAAGCGTCTTCTTTGCATCCAGCTTCAGTGCCTTCAGAATATTAAGATACGCTTTGGTTTTTGGCGCTTCGAAAGAAAAATCTTCGAGGATCACGATTTCTTCGTTCCTCGCTTTGCTCGAAAGCGCTGATTTTCTTGCCAAAAGCTTGACCTTCTTATTCAATTTTTGACTATAGTCACGTGGCTTAGGACCAAAGACGCGACCACCACCGTGATACAGCGGGTTCTTAATATCGCCTTTGCGCGAGCCGCCTGTTCCTTTCTGACGATGCAGCTTTCTGGTAGAACCAGTAATTTCGCTGCGTTCTTTCGATTTGTGTGTACCCTGACGCTGATTTGCCAGATACTGTTTCACAGACAGATATACCGAGTGCTCATTCGGCTCGATACCA
The DNA here is from genome assembly GCA_964596135.1 of uncultured Saprospiraceae bacterium. Lineage (GTDB taxonomy): Bacteria > Bacteroidota > Bacteroidia > Chitinophagales > Saprospiraceae > JADJNW01. Next base: position 2,816 of record CAZQTF010000168.1, read on the forward strand.
AAGATATCGTCCGGTAGCTCTACCGTTCTGCCAGTTTTTTCTCCCTGGATATTGAAAACTTCAACTTTCATTTTATATCCTGTTTAAACCGCCTGCTTTGGGCAGTGCTCATTTTTAGATGATGGATTTCTTTTCCAAAATCACAATTGCTCCTTTATGACCTGGAACAGCGCCTCTCACAAGAATCAGATTGCGTTCCGGGAAAATTTTCACGACCTGGAGATTCTTAACCTTTACTCGCGAGCCGCCATCGCGACCAGCCATGCGCATTCCTTTCACTACTTTGGAAGGGAAAGAAGATGCACCAATAGATCCGGGAGCGCGCCCCCGGTTGTGCTGACCGTGCGTTTGCATACCAACACCACCAAAGCCATGACGTTTTACAACACCCTGGAAGCCTTTTCCTTTGGAAGTACCTACCGCATGCACGACATCACCTTCTGCGAAAACTTCTTCCACTTTGACAATGTCGCCCAGCGCTTTTTCAACGGCATTGAAATCCCTAAACTCAACTACTTTACTTTTCGGACCTGTACCGGCTTGTTTGAAATGCCCTTGGAGAGGTCTGGGCGTGTTTTTGGCTTTTGCTTCGCCAAAGCCCAACTGAAGCGCATAATAACCATCATTTTCTTCAGTTTTTACCTGCGTTACAACGCATGGTCCCGCTTCAATTACGGTGCAGGCAACATTACGACCCTTATCGTCGTAAATGCTGGTCATGCCAACTTTTTTGCCAATTAATCCGTTCATCCGTTATATATTTTAGAGATACTGGATTACCAATTTTAGTATCAGTATCTTTGTCAAAAGCACCCTGCGATTCATACCTATGGCATAACCGCCCTTCGGTGCCGCTTTCCAAAGAAAAGACTAAAACCAGAAGTCCAAAAACCTATTAGCCAATCAGTTAGGTCAATTTGACCTGAATATCCACGCCGCTCGGAAGCTCCAGTTTGGACAGGGCATCTACTGTCTTCTGGGTGGGCGTATAAATCTCAATGAGGCGCTTGTGGGTACGCAACTGGAACTGCTCCCGAGATTTTTTGTTGACGTGCGGTGAACGGAGCACGGTAAACACTTTCTTCTCAGTGGGCAGCGGAATCGGTCCAGTTACGACAGCACCACTGTTGCGCACTGTCTTAACGATTTTCTCCGTTGACTTATCTACCAGATTGTGGTCGTATGAACGGAGCTTGATTCTGATCTTCTGATTCATGCCTTGTTATTAAATATATTGATCTCGATGAATTCGTGGTTCAGAGTTGAAGGTATTTCCCACAACCTTGAACTTTCGAACTTTAAACGATTAAACCTTTACAGAACCTTTTGATTTTTCAATCACTTCCTGAGCAATGTTTGTCGGAGCCGGTGAATAGTGCGAAAACTCCATTACCGAGCTGGCACGACCGGAAGTGATCGTACGCAACGCTGTAACATAACCAAACATTTCTGCCAGCGGCACTTCTGCCTGAATCGCTACGGCGCCTCCCGGACGCCCCTCCTGACCTTTCGGCAAACCACGGCGGCGGTTCAGGTCACCGATTACCGGACCGACGTATTCTTCAGGAGTCACCACTTCCAGCTTCATGATCGGCTCCATCAAAACCGGATTACACTTAGGTGCTGCCTCGCGGAAACCTTCTTTCGCGCACAACTCAAACGCAATTGGTTTAGAATCCACTGGGTGCATAGAGCCATCATAAACGCGAACTTTCATTGCGTCAATCTGATAACCAGCCAGGATACCATTACTCATCATAGCATTGAAACCGTCATTGATCGGCTTTTGATAGTTTCTATCAATCGAACCTCCGACGATATCCCATACAAATTGTAGTTTTTTCTTGCCGCTCTTAAAATCTTCGCTCTCCAGAAATTCCGGATCGGGAGGTCCCAATTCGAATTCCATATCAGCAAACAAGCCGGCGCCACCCGTCTGCTTCTTCAAACGCTCCCGATGCGTTACCGACTTGGTCAATGCTTCCTTGTAATTTACCTGCGGAGCGCCCTGATTGCATTCTACTTTAAATTCGCGACGCAAGCGGTCAACGATAATTTCGAGGTGCAACTCACCCATACCGCTGATCACGGTTTGGTTAGTATCTTCATTATATTGAACACGGAAGGTAGGATCTTCTTCAGCCAGTTTTGCCAATGCATTACCCAGCTTATCAAGATCTTTCTGCGTTTTTGGCTCGATTGCCAGACCAATTACAGGTTCAGGGAAGACCATACTTTCGAGTACGATTGGGTGGTTGAGGTCGCACAACGTATCACCGGTACGAATATCTTTGAAGCCAACCGCAGCCGCAATATCGCCTGCCTCTACCCGATCAATAGGATTTTGCTTATTGGCATGCATCTGATACAAACGCGAGATACGCTCTTTCGAATCGGTGCGTGTATTTAACACATACGAACCCGCGTCCAGTGCCCCCGAATACACCCGAATGAAGCACAAACGTCCTACAAATGGATCTGTCGCAATTTTGAACGCCAGAGCAGTGAAAGGATCATCGACCGTCGGACGGCGAACTATTTCTTTATCATTGCGTGGATCGGTACCTTTCACAGCCTCTATATCAAGCGGAGATGGCAGATAATAACAAACCGCATCCAAACAAGCTTGTACACCTTTATTTTTGAAAGCAGAACCGCAAAGTACCGGCGTGATCTTCATATCAATTGTTGCCTTGCGGATGGCATTGCGCATTTCTTCTATTGTGATAGTGTCCGGGTCTTCGAAGAACTTTTCCATCAGCGTATCATCATACTCTGCGATTGCCTCTATCAGCTTCTCACGGTGCTCAGCTACTGTATCCACCAGATCTGCCGGAATATCAATCACTTCGTAAGTCATACCCATATCATGCTCGTTCCAAACGATCGCCTGATTGGTCACGAGGTCAACTACTCCTTTGAAAGTCTCTTCTGCTCCGATTGGCACCTGCAAAGCAATGGCGTTGGCGCCCAGTTTTACCTTCATGTCGTTGATCACCTGAAAGTAATCTGCTCCGGCACGGTCCATTTTGTTTACAAAACCGATACGAGGCACTTTATAGCCGTCTGCCAGACGCCAGTTCGTCTCCGACTGAGGTTCTACGCCATCAACCGAGCTGAACAGAAAGACCAAACCATCCAACACCCGCAGCGAACGATTTACCTCTACGGTAAAATCCACGTGACCTGGCGTATCAATGATATTGAAATCATATTTCTGATCTTCTACCTGCCATGAGCATTTAGTAGCAGCCGAAGTAATCGTGATACCACGCTCTTGCTCCTGTTCCATCCAGTCCATAGTGGCGGCACCTTCGTGCACTTCACCTATTTTGTGCGATACACCGGTATAGTACAGAATGCGCTCGGTAGTCGTAGTCTTGCCCGCATCAATATGTGCAGTAATACCGATATTTCTCGTTAATTTTAAGTCTTTTGCCATGACTTAGTATATGATGTTTTGAATTTAATTGAGACTTTAGATTTTAGACGCCGGTCCTTATTGCAAAATAAAGCCCGATCGAATCCTCACTGTAGCATCCCTAATGTCTAATATCTATCGTCTTACGCCTTAAAGTGCGCGAATGCACGGTTGGCTTCTGCCATTTTGTGCATATCTTCCTTGCGCTTCACAGCCGAACCTTCGCCTTTGCTGGCAGCAATAATTTCAGCCGCGAGCTTTTCAGCCATTCCCTTGCCGCTGCGTTCCCGTGCAAAACGGATCAGCCACTTCATTCCGATTGAAACCTTACGCTTGGCACGGATCTCCGTTGGAATCTGAAAAGTAGCCCCTCCAATACGACGGCTGCGCACTTCTACTTGTGGCATCACATTATTTAATGCCTTCTTCCAGATGGCGTGCTCATCCTGCTTCGTCCTGTCTTTTACCAGATCCATTGCATCATAAAATGCCTGGAAAGCGGTACTTTTTTTGCCTTCCCACATCATATTATTGACAAACTGCGTCACCATAGGATCATTATAACGCGGATCCGGCAGTATTACTCTTAATTTAGGTTTTCTTTTTCTCATTACGATTAGAGGTTTCGCTTAAATTTGAAACATAATTCAGGCGGGAAATTTGAGATGCATAATTTGTGCGCATTTCATATCCCGCGTTCAGCATTGTTAAGATTTCGGACGCTTGGTGCCGTAACGGGAGCGGCTTTTCTTGCGGTTGTTGACCCCCTGGGTATCCAGCGCGCCACGCACAATCGTATAACGCACCCCTGGCAAATCCTTCACACGACCACCGCGCACTAAAACAATCGAGTGCTCCTGAAGGTTGTGCCCTTCGCCCGGAATATAAGCAATCACTTCAATCTGATTCGTCAAACGTACTTTTGCCACTTTACGCAAAGCGGAGTTCGGCTTCTTCGGCGTTGTCGTGTAAACACGTGTGCACACACCGCGCTTCTGCGGGCATGCGTCTAATGCACGTGACTTACTTTTGGTAACCACCTTTTCTCTCCCTTTGCGCACCAATTGATTGATCGTTGGCATATAGCGTCTTTTAAGTTAAATTGGTCTTGATGATAAATCTTTCTTAGTAAAAACAGTACGCCTTTTCAAAAAGCGATTGCAAAGGTATGATTTTTTCTTTCAATTGCAAAAGCCATTTTTTAAAAAAATTATTTTTTTCTTTGCGGAAATACCTCGACTGATCTTGCCAGAGAAAAATTTTATTTTACCGCTTTCGAAAATCCCAAAAATAATTACCCAAAAACACCTTAACACTCAAACATTTTAACATATGGAGCTTGGTTACGAAGAAAATTTCACCATTCGCACCTATGAAATTGACAACCGCAAAAAGGCTACGCCTGCCGCGCTCATCCGCCTCATGCAGGAAGCCGCCATGCAAAATGTGCTGAAGCTCGAGCTTTCGGTGTGGGACCTCGAGCCGCATGGTATCTCCTGGGTACTCATGCGTTTGTACCTGAGGATCAACCGGTTGCCAAAGCTTGGCGAGCAAATTCGCATTCAGACCTACCCCGCCGGCTTCGAAAAAGTGCTCACGCACCGGGATTATAAAATATTCAGCGCCGAAGGTGAGCTCCTCGCCTACTCTTCTTCCACCTGGCTGCTGATGGACACCCACACCCGCCGCATGACGCGCATCCCCGATTTTATTTCGCAATTTCAACAACAGGTACCTCCCGAAAACGAGTGCCTGCCGCGTACAATGGACAAATTGCCAAAATTCGACCGCACCGACCGCCGCAAGACTTACGAAGTCAACTGGCACGATCTGGATTTCAACATGCACCTCAACAACACCTTATATATACAATGGATGCTCGAAACGGTTGAAGATGGCATCTTACAAAATGGCTACCTCCGCGAACTGGACATCATATTCAGAATGGAAGGCTTGTGGAAAGAAGTGATCCAGTCAGAATTGCAGCAATTAAGCGAAGACACCTTCCTGCACCGCCTGCTCCGGGCTTCCGATGGGAAGGAATTGGCGACCATGCAAACCAAATGGCTGCTGCCCGTGAAAGAGCGGAGTACCTGGTACTCATAGCGCCGCAGGCGCTCCACATGGCAGCCTGCTAAGCAATCACCAGATGCAATCCGGCGGCAGCTAATTCATTTTTTAATTTG
>CAZQTF010000169.1:0-8365 GCA_964596135.1 uncultured Saprospiraceae bacterium
TCATACATACGCCAGGCTAACAAGACCCCCACCAAGAATCGAATGGGCGCCAGGACCAGCGAACCGCTGTTGTAAATAAGCTGCGTTGCTCCCTCCGTGCTGCCTAACTCACTGATGTAAGTTGTAAAAATGGAAAAGTCCGTTCGTACATTCGTGTAAGCTACCACTGCAAGTAAAGTTGTTATCAAACCCAATAAAGCGCCGGTAATACCCATGACTTTTAATGCCACAGGCACAGAAATTTTTACAGCTATTGGATGATTCATTGGCATTGCTTTCTCATTTTTTGGTAATCATAACAAAGCTCGCACCGCGCCTGCCCCGATGCCATCGGCTGCCACAGGGACGTTCTTTCTACAAACCAACCCCGTCTGCGCCATCCAGTCGGTGCTTTTTCTTTTGGTACTTTTCTGTTGTGCGCACAAGAGAAAAGTACAATGTCCATCAACCACGGTGTCAAAGAGCATGGCTCTCCAGCCCAGCGCACTGTATCCAGTTGCCAGTAATTCTTCTTATTTTCCTGCTGTGTTGGAGATTCTTCCGTCAGACGGTTGTAAGCCTTTCTTATTGAGGAAGTTTTCTCATAGCAAAAATCATTTTTTGACTTTTGTTATTACTAAATTAATCCTTTTGCAAGCGTTTCGCACGAAAAGTTTTCCACAAATTGTGTATAACTTTACCAAAAAATTGATTAGCAGATACTTATAAATTATCCACAGTGTTGGTAACTTTTTCCACAATGTGGATAACTCATTGTGGAAAAATTATTTCCCATAGCACTGGCTGGCGTCAGGGATTATTGGATTGTAAATTTCCGGCTTTCCACCAATCTTCCACCATCGTAGATCAGCACCACGTAGTCGCCCGGAGGCAATAGGCTGACATCAATCGTGTGGTTGGGGGGCAGGGGCGTTTCGGTGACCTGCTCGACGCCATCGGCGGTGAAGATGCGGTAGGTTGCATCCTCCAGGGGAATGCGGTTGCGAAATTCGAGGCGGTTGCCCGACTGGCTAAGCCTGCCACGCGCGGTTTCCAGCGAGCGCGGCGTCACGATATTGGAGCGAGCGTACAACCACTGGTACGCGGCCGGAAATTCGCGCGCCCAGAACCATTCGCTGTGCTGCCCATCGCCTGGCGTCACAATGGCGATTTCGCGCCTCCCAAAACCTGCGCTGCGCAAGGTGTTGTAGAGCGATTGTACGTCACGCACGACCGAGCCGTTGTCTTCGAGTTGCCCGGCGAGGAGGTAGAATTTCATGTCGGCGTGTTTGCCGGTGTTGCTTACGTGGGTATAGGACTGTGGCGCAAACCACAGGGCAGGCGAGAATACGCCCACTTTGCTGAAAGTCTGCTGGTATTCGATGCCGGCGTAAAGCGAAATCAATCCGCCCATAGAAGAGCCGCAAATGCCGGTGTACTCGCGCTGCGGGCGGGTGCGGTAGTTGGCATCCACATAGGGTTTGAGCGTACTGACGATAAACTCGGCATATTCGTCGCCTTCGCCGCCGCCGTAGCGCGCGTTCACCCAGGGAGCGTATTCGTTGAGGCGCTCGGCACCACCATTTTCAATGCCGATCACGATCAGCCCTTCCTTTTTTTTATCAAAAATCCGGTTCAGGGTTTCATCAACCTGCCATTCACCAGAAAAGCTGGTACGCGCATCAAAAATATTTTGGGCATCGTGCATGTAGAGCACGGGATAGCGTTTGGCAGAAGTGGCATAATCGAGCGGCAGGTAAATCCAGATGCGGCGATTGCGGTTGAGCTGCGGCATAAAGAAATTTTGCGAAAGCACTTGCACATTGGGCGCAGCGGTGCTCCCCTGCAGCGGGTTGTTGGTCAAATCTTTCCAGCTTAAGATGGCTACTTCGACCGTACTCGGCTGTCCGTTGTATGACAACACACGATTGGGGCGCTCCCCCCCCTGGGCATCGCCTTCAACGGTGGTCCAGTTGCTGCGGGTGAATTTAAATTCTACTTGTCCTACCGGCGGGTTGAGCACAATTTGCAGGGCGCCGTTATCCTGGCGTTGCAAGATAAAATTGGCATCTCCGGGGTTCCAGTTATTAAAATTTCCGGCAATGTGAATAGGTTCGCTCAGAGGCGTATTTGCCGGCAAGGTGGTCACTTTGATGGTGAGTTGGGCAAAGGCACAAACAAGCCAGAGCAACAGTGTGAACATAATGGTTATTCTTTTAAACATAGTTTTATTATTTTTTATTTGATTATCTACTTTGCATATTTAAAATCCAACAAATCAATCTGTTACAAAAAAGTGCTTCTGTATGCCAAAAATTTCTTTTCTCTACACCAACGTTTTTTCCTTGCGTTCCGTCTATCCCGTTGTCATTTTGAATATAACATCCTAAAAACAGATAGCTATGAAAAAATTCTTACCATTTTACGCGTTTCTGCTGCTCGGGCTGGCAACGGTAAGCCTGGGCGGTTGCTTGCAGGACGAATGTACGGCGACCCGCACTTTTGTTGCGTTTGAACCGGTGTACCGCACGGCTGCGCAAATCCGGCAAGACATTCAAGTAGAAAGCCCGCGTGAGTTGAAAAATCCAGGCAAAATTTATGTCTATGGCGATTATATTCTGGTAAATGAATTGCACGAAGGCATCCACGTGATTGATAACAAAGCCCCCCATAATCCCCTGAACATTGCATTTATCAATATCCCTGGTAACGTGGACATGGCGGTGCGGGACAACATCCTCTACGCCGATAATTATATTGATCTGATTGCGATCAACATTGAAACCCCCAACAACCCAATGGTGGTCGGTCGCTCGGAGGATGTGTTCCCTTCGCTGGGTTTCGACCCAAGCCGTGGGTATCTCGTGAAATACAATGAATTATCCAGCCGGCAGGAGGTACCCTGCGACTGGGAAAATGGCGGCGGCTGGTTTTGGCGCAACGATCAGGTATTTGTAGCAACGGATGCGCTGCAAAGCTTTGCGGAAGCAAACCGGGGCAATGTTTCCGGGGCTTCGGTGAGCGGTATTGGAGGTTCGATGGCGCGGTTTACTTTATCGGGAGCATATTTCTACACAGTGGACAACAGCAGCCTGCATGTGTTTGACATCAGCGTCGCGGCTTCGCCTAAAAAAGTCAATACTGTACAGATCGGCTGGGGTATCGAAACGATTTTCCCGTACAAGGAGCATCTGTTTATCGGCTCGCAATCGGGCATGTTTATTTTCGATAATACCAATCCGCTGTCACCAACGCTCCTCTCAACTTTCCAGCACGCGCAAGCCTGCGATCCGGTGTTTGTAGAAGACGATCGAGCCTATGTGACGTTACGTGATGGCAACACGTGTCAGAATTTTACAAACCAGTTGGACATTGTAGATATTTCTAATCTGCTGGATCCCAAATTATTAAAGACCCATCCGATGCACAATCCGCATGGACTTTCAGTGGTGGAACAGACTCTTTATCTCTGCGATGGCACGGCGGGCTTGAAAGTATTCGATGCCAAGGACTGGAACAATCTGAAAACGCTCTCGCATCTGGGGCATTTTGCAACGTACGATGTGATCGCATTGCCGGATGTCAGGCGGGCTATTGTCGTAGGCAAAGACGGGCTGTATCAGTTTGATATCGCCAATCCGGCGAAGCTAAAGGAATTAAGCAGAATTCCGGTTATGCATTAACATTATTTGCCGGTAAATAGTAATAGTAAATAAATCATGAAAAAACTCATATTCGCGATCATCATCGGTTTTCTGCTAAACCCCGGCTTTCCGCGGGCACAGCCGGCAATGCTCACGGATACGCTGATGCTGCACGATGGAAAAATTATGATTGGTAAAATTTTGAGATACAATACCAGAAAGGGTGCCATGATACAAATGGGCAGTGGCGCGCTCACAGAAGTGTTGCCGCAATTGATCAAAAGTATGAGCATCCAGCCAACGGGCAGCATCAAAAAAAGTAGCAACGCCGCCGTCATAGCAGGTTTTGAAAAAACATACGCTTTCCGTGAAACAGGTATGTACGTCGCGTTGCAGGGAGGTGCACTGTTTGGTCTGACACCGCAGGACAATCCTGATTTAGGCTTTGGCTTGCAAGCGACCGCCGGTTATATGCTGCACCGCCTCCTGGGCGTGGGCGCTGGCGCAGGTTTTGACAATTATTCGGTGACCGGCGAAACAGGTGGAAGGCAGGTATTGCCGTTATACGCTGAAGTGCGCGGCTATATAACCTCTGGCAAACGTGCGCCGTATTATGTGGTGCAAACCGGCTATGGTATTGCTTTTAAGGATGAGAACCAAGGCGTACAGGAAGCCAATGGCGGCTTCATGATGCATCCGGCAATAGGACTGCGACTGGGCGCGCGAGAGGATGTGAATTTTTCGCTCGATTTCGGCTACCGATTTCAAAGGGTCATCCAAACGAGGGAATTCAACCCCTGGAGCCGTGAAACCCAGGAAGAACGGATCTGGTACAAGCGTTTTTCTCTCCGGATCGGTATGCTTTTTTGACTTTCGGTCGAAAGTATGACATCATTGGTCGAGGAGTGGTTTATAGGATGCATTGATTATCAGTAAATTTGCCGTGAAATTTTTATATCAAAGAAATCACCCGAATTGCTTATTGACTGATAAGAAAATGCGATGAGCAATCAACAATTGTTAAGTTGAATGGCAAAACCAGAACAATATTCTGAAAAAGAACTGGTAGAGGGTTGTATCAAAAACAACCGGTTCTATCAGGAAATGATGTATCGACGGTATTTCCCGACGATGATGCGGATGTGTCTGCGTTACACCGACGATCGGGATGTTGCTATGGAAATTGTCAACACCGGATTTTTGCGCGTATTTCAAAAGCTTCACACATTCGCTTTCGCCGGCTCTCTGGAGGGCTGGATCCGGCGGCTCGTTTTTCATAGCTTGTCCGATCATTTTAAAAAGAAGACCAACATTGTTCATTTCCTGGATATCGAAGATCGGGATACACCCATTAAAGCCAATGCTATCAGCAATTTATACTTTGAAGATATTATCAAACTGGTAGATATGTTGCCCGATGCCACGCGCGAAGTGTTCTATTTATATGCTATCGAAGGCTACAGCCACGCCGAAATCGGCGAACGCATGGAGATGAGCGAAGGCACTTCCAAATGGCATTTGTCCGTCGCCCGAAAAAAACTGAAAGACTTGATTCAACAACTTTACAACATTAATTATCATGCCGGATAACCGCTTGGATGACAAGTTTATAGATCATGCCTGGGAGCAAATGCGGCAACTGCTCGATCAAGAAATGCCCCAGAAAGAAAAGCGCAGGCGCTTTATAATCGTGCCCTGGATGTGGGGCGTTGCGGCATCGCTACTGCTGCTGATTTCCATCGGATTGGGCTGGTGGTTCTGGCAAGACCGTGAAACAATAGGCACGCCGATCGCTGCCAGCGATGCGAAACAAGCCATAGGCGTCATTCCCGAAGAAAACTGCGATGAGGTGACTACGCCCGCCATTGCAGAATTATCTGCCGGACACCCAACGCAAGTTCAACCGGGTAAAGTCTCCTCCATCTCTCCAAAAGCCAACAACAGCGCGCTAAAACGTTCGTTTGAAAAAAAGCCAATCGTTATAAAAAATAGCGCTCAGATACAAAGTGTGCAGCAATTGGTGATCGCCGACTCCTTGCTGCCCTCAACGAACATGGAGAAAATAACGAAGACTGATCATATCGGAATTGCCCAAAACGCAGCAAACGCAATACAACAAACGGATTATCAGGAAATTCCATTGATTTCCGGAAGGATGCTCGAGGTATTAAATCATTCTTTCGCCAACGAAATGTCTGCTCCAGAACCCAACTTGAATCTGATCACTCCCCCAATTGAACATAAAAAAAGTAAAAACTGGAGCGTTGGTGTAGAATTTGCCACTTATGCTTCAACGGGCGCTCCAGTCAGCGGTTTCGCCAGCGGCGCAGTCATGCAATTACCGGTGAGCAATGAAAATTTGAGCCTCCGTACCGGTTTGAATTACAGCAACCTTGAAAACATGATTGACCCGCAAGCCGGCAGCGCGACGGAAGAAGCCCTGAAAGCCGAACAACGCGATCAGTTTTTCACCGGCGCCTCTGTTTCAGTGGCGGAACCGGATTTCAGCATGACTTCCCATCAACTCAATCTGCCCCTGATCCTGGAATACAAGATGCATAAATTCTTTGGCATTGAAGGTGGCGTGCAAGGGTCTTATCTCGTGGCAGCCCGCAATCTGGAAGGTGCCGAAGCGTATCAGGTTGTGCTGACGACCAATTACGTACCTCCGACCATCCAGAATTTTGTGAATAATTTCGCAGCAGATACAGACGGCAAAAAAATCAATATTGATCAGCTCCATCGTTGGGATGTCATGGCCACGGCGGGTTTCACGATCTACCCAATTCAGAAACTGGGCGTTCGTTTCCAATACCAGCGGGGGTTGGTGGATATGCTGAGAAACAAGGAATTTGAGGCATTTCACAACAATTTCCGGGTGTCGGCGGTGTACTTTTTCCGATAAGTTTCTGGTGCTTAACGTTGACGCTATTGCGTTGACGACGCCATTAAAAGACCTGCGAAATAATAAAACAGTGTAAAATTGCGCATTTTGCTATCTTTGTAAGTTGCAAAATGTGTCAAAATGCTCACTTGTCAAAAATCTTTATTCCAACTGCCAGATACAGTTTCCTATCTGAATTGCGCCTATTTGTCGCCACAATTGCGCAGCGTAGAAACGGTTGGTATCGAAGCCCTCCGGAAAAAAAACCTGCCGTTTAAGATGCAAGTCAGCGATTTCTTTGAGCCGGTAACCCGTGCAAAGTCGCTGTTTGCACAACTCATCAATACTGCAGAGCCGGAACGTATTGCGCTGATTCCATCGGTGTCTTACGGTATTGCTACGGTCGCCAATAACATCAATTTAAAACCGGGCGAAAACATCGTGCTGGTCGAAGATCAGTTTCCCAGCAACGTCTATAGCTGGCAGCGCCTCGCAGCAGAAGACGACGCTGAAATCAAAATTGTAAAACAACCGGCGGCGCTCCATCGAACACCAGCCTGGAACGAAGCCATTCTCGATGCCATTAATGAACGCACGCGTTTAGTCGCACTGGGCAATGTCCACTGGGCAGATGGCACTTGGTTCGACCTCATGGCAATCCGTCAAAAAACAAAAAAAGTCGGCGCGCTCCTCGTCATTGACGGCACGCAGTCGGTCGGAGCATTGCCCATTGATGTCACAACATTGCAACCCGATGCACTCATTTGTGCAGGCTACAAATGGCTCCTCGGACCTTATTCCACAGGGCTGGCATATTACGGTTCAGCATTCGACAATGGCGTTCCCATCGAAGAAAACTGGATCAATCGCCTACACAGCGAGGATTTCAAAAACTTAGTTAATTATCAACCCGAATATCAACCAGGCGCAGGGCGCTATGCGGTAGGCGAACAAAGCAATTTCAACCTCCTCCCTATGCTCAACGCTGCTATGGAGCAACTCATCGCCTGGGGCATTGACAATATACAGCAGTACACCAAAAGTATTAGCGCCCGATCCTTGCAAGCATTGCAGGAACTGGGCTGTCAGGTAGAAAACGCCGAGCACCGCTGCGGGCATCTTTTTGGCATTCGACTGGACGAAACGTCCTTCGATTTTCAACTTTTAAATGAAGCTCTCACCCAAAAACAGGTATTTGTTTCGTTTCGTGGCAGCGCCATCCGCGTTTCTCCTCACGTGTACAACGACGAAAGCGATTTTGAAAAATTAGCATCCTGTTTTGAACAAGCAAAAAAAGGGAAAAGTATTGCTGTATGACCACCATCATCTCTGCCGTACTCTTGCTTTTTGGCTTTTTGCTCTGGCGCATTGGCAGGCAAATCATCCGCACCTCTCAGCATATAGACGAAGACACCCTGCGTGACTTTTGGCGAAACAGACTAAAAGATGATGAAAAAAGCCGTGTTATTACCCACCTTGGTCATTGCGAGCAGTGTCGCGACCTCTTTGACCGGATTCGCCGGGGCAAACCATTAGAAGATCATTTAGTGGAATAGACGAAGGGGAAGCAACATTTTGAACACCAGCAATTACTGGCGTTTGAAATGTTTTTTGACCATATTTCTGCACTATATCTGCACCGAAATAAAAAGGGGTTCCACCGAATCAGTGAAAACCCTTGTAAAATCAAGTGTCGGGGCGACAGGATTTGAACCTGCGACCACACGCCCCCCAAACGTTTTATGATTTGATTTTTAATATTTAAAGTGTACATAATCAATTAGTTAAAAATTGTTAAAACGAAAATTTGACGATTTATTAACTAAATTTTGTACACCATGTCAACACAGATTAAGAC
>CAZQTF010000170.1:0-8347 GCA_964596135.1 uncultured Saprospiraceae bacterium
TCCAATCTCATTGGTTTTCAACGGGCACCCTGGTGATTTGGGGCGAGGCGGGTGTCGGCGCGATTGCTACTCAATCATTTGTTAATCCCGCTTTCGGATCGGATGGATTGGCGTTGCTCCGACAAGGATTTGGCGCACAAGAGGCTGTAAATCAGCTTATTTCCAAGGACGAAGGCAGGGATTTCCGCCAACTGGGCATTGTTGATGCACGTGGCAACACGGCTGCTTTTACCGGTAAAAAATGCATTGCAGAAGCGGGTCATATTGTAGGCAAAGGCTTCGCCGTACAGGCAAATATGATGCTCACCGACAAGGTGTGGTCGGCGATGGCAACTGCCTTTGAAAGCTCCGAAGGACAGCCTTTGGCGGAGCGTCTGCTCCTGGCATTGGAGGCTGCCCAGGAAGCCGGAGGCGATATTCGCGGGCAGCAATCTGCGGCTTTGCTCGTCGTATCGGCAAAAAATACCGGACAGCCCTGGGTGGATCGCAAAGTGGACCTGCGTGTGGATGATCATCCGTACCCGATTGCTGAACTGAAGCGACTGCTGCGGGTGAAGCAAGCCTATGATTTCATGAATCAGGGCGATCTGGAAATGGAACACGGCAATGTAGAAAAGGCATTGGAAGCCTACGGCACCGCGTCGGATATGTTCCCGGACAACGAAGAAATGAAGTTCTGGCGAGCGGTCAACCTTGCCAATCTTGGAAGAATGGCAGAAGCGCTCCCGCTATTTGCCGATGTGTTTGCCAAAAATAAAAACTGGCGGACGCTTACTTCGCGGCTTATAGAACCGGGTTTGCTGAAGGTAGATCAATCAGCTTTGCAGCAAATTCTGAATGCTGGAACCAATAAACAAGACTAAAAAATTCAGATTCAGCTATTTTTAACAACACATTAAATATTTTTCTGAGCACATTCTCGTTTTTTTGGTGTTTCAAAAAATAAATCCTTATGATGAAAAAAGCGCTCATTGCCATGGCTGTTGTGTTTGTCTTTGCCTCTTCGGTGCAAAACACTGTTCATGCCCAGTCCGACAATGTTTGGAAAACATTGGCAAAGATCACCTTCAAAAAACAATACGATGAAATGCTGGGCTTCAAAGTGGATGTGCCGGTCTTTAGCGAAGATGTGAAAAAACTGGCAGGCAAGGAAGTCAAGGTAAAAGGCTACGTCATTCCGGTGGAAGGCTACAAAAGCCACAAAGAATTTGTATTTTCTGCCTATCCTTATAACATGTGCTTTTTCTGCGGCGGCGCCGGACCAGAAACGGTAATGGAAGTGTACGCCAAAGAAGCGATCAAATACTCGCCGGATGCAATTGTAATCAAGGGCAAGCTCGAGTTGAACGACTCGGACGTCAATCGCCTGATCTACACCCTTCGCGATGTGGAATTGGTGAAAGATGCCAACTAAGCCCGGCTGCGACTCGGAGATTTGAATATCTTCGACCAGCCAAAGCGGATCAGCAACAACAAAACAAAGAAAATCAGCAACACTACCTCGAAACGCAGGTAGGTGATGGCATAGATGTGCGTGCGATCAACAAACCACATAATGCCCAGCGTGGCAGCAATCATCATCATTAAACCGGAAAGTTTGTCAAAGCCGGGGATGTAGTCAAAATCGGCATTCTGGCGAATGATGAGTAAGGTAAGCACCATCGAAACGACCGGCAAAATCTGGGTGTAAACATCGGTATCCAAAATGCTGCGTTTTTCAAACAGGAAAAAATACACATCGAGCGTAACGGCGAAAATCCCCGGAATGCAGACGGCATAAATAAGGATGGAATACAAAAATTTCCAGGGCGCCAGATGCCCTTCTCCCTTGCTGAGCAAGCCCGCCATGAACCCCGCAAACGGAATAATGGCAAAATAAAACAGAATGTAAGCCGGATGACCGGCGATCAGGTCGAACAATTCCTGCAGGGTCATAGGTACTTGCAAAATTAATTGATCCTAAATATTTTCGATAGAACGAAGTTCAAAGTAAAATTCATACAAATATTAGCTTTTTACGGCTGAAAACAAAATGCCCGGCAATGATTCATTACCAGGCATTTTTCGTTCTGTTTGCTCCAATATTTTACAAATCGAGGAACATCGCCATCGGATCTTCCAGAAGGTTTTTCACCTTCACTAAGAACGTCACCGACGAACTGCCGTCAATCACGCGGTGGTCATAAGATAATGCCACATACATCATCGGGCGGATTTTCACTTCGCCATTCACCACCACCGGGCGTTCCTTGATGGCGTGCATACCCAAAATTGCCGACTGCGGTTCGTTGATTATCGGCGTACTCAGCAGCGAGCCGAAAATTCCGCCATTCGTGATGGTGAAAGTACCGCCCTGCATTTCTTCCAGCGACAATGTGCCTTTGCGGGCTTTATCGGCTAATTCTTTCAATTTGAACTCAATTTCTGCGTAGGAAAGTGATTCGATATTGTGAATTGGTGGCACAACCAATCCATTGGGCGTAGAAATCGCAAAGGAAATATCTGCGAAATTGTAGTACACCAGATCATCGCCGTCAATCTGGGCGTTTACCTCTGGCATTTCCAACAATACCTTGGCGCAAGCCTTTGCAAACAAAGACATAAAGCCCAGCTTGATGCCGTATTTTTTCTCAAAACGCTCGTTGTACTTGGCGCGCATTGCCATCACTTCCGTCAGGTCAATTTCATTGAAGGTGGTGAGCATCGCCGTTTCGTTTTTGGCGCTCACCAGTCGCTTGGCGATCGTGCGGCGCATGCGGCTCATCTTCTTGCGCGTTACCTCCCGGCTGAATGATTCCGGCGAGCGGAACACCACCGGCTGTGGTGCGGGTACTTCTTTTTTGGTTTCCGGTTGCGATGCGGGCGAGCTTTGCTTGACTTCTACCGCTTTGGTCGCATCTTCTTTGGTAATACGACCGTCTTTACCGGTGCCTTTCACCTGCGAAGGCGCTACATCATTTTCTTTCAGAATTTTGGCTGCCGCCGGCGACGGGTGTCCGGTAGCGTATGATCCTGTAGTGGTAGCCGAGGGCGGCGTTTCCTTTTGTTCTGGTTCTGCTTTGGGAGCAGGAGCAGCGGGTTGCGAAGCACTGGTTTCTTTGGCTACGCTGGTATCAATTTTAGCAACCAATGCGCCGATTTCCAGATCATCGCCTTCTTTTGCCACATAAATCAGTTTTCCGGAGGCTTCGGCAGGAAATTCAAGTGTTGCTTTGTCAGACTCAAACTCGCAGATCGGTTCGTCGCGTTCGACGTATTCGCCGTCTTTTTTTAGCCATTGGGATAGGGTCACTTCGTTGATGGATTCGCCGATGGTCGGCACCCGCATTTCTACAATGCTCATTCTATTCGGATATTAAATATTAGACAATAGACCGTAATTGTATTTTTGCACCGCGAAATTCAGGCAATTGCATTAATTATCCAAGCTTTTGTCAGATTGTTTAATGGTGCATTTGCTCAGAAAAATGCTGCTTACAATGGAACAACCAATCGGGAAATCGGTTCTAACTCAATTCATTTTGAAGATATGAATCCTGCCCAGTTCATCGTCTTTGCCTTCGTTCGCCACGTACATCGTGCCGTCGTGGTCAAAACATAGCCCCTCCGGCTGCGGATGCACCTTTTTCTTTAGTTTTTCGATGTGGATGATTTTACCGGATACGTCCAGCACCATCACAAGTTTACCCACAGAAGAGAGAATGTAAATTTGCCCCGAGAGCGGATGGACAGCAATTGCTGAAGGCGCAAAAGCAAATTCGTCAGCATCTTCTGTAAAGTGTTCCAGTAATTTATCCTGGTCTTCCAGATAAGTTGCCCGGCTAAGATAATTCAGCACGTCGCCCAGGGTCACTGTAAAGACGGGCGATTCACTTAATTGATAAGTTGCAAGATCAAAACTGTAAATACCCTTTTTCATCGTAAAATCTTGCCCTTGCCCGGCTTTGGCTTTGCAGGCGAGCAGTAGGCGATTGTTGGCAGCATCGTAAGACAGCCCTTCTACATCGTTTTCCTCATCCAGAAAAAGGTTGTATTTCTCGGTTTGTCCGGATGTTCTGTCATTTGCCGCGATGCGATAAATGGTGCCGGTGCTCTTTACAACGTAGATATTTTCGCTGACCATTTCTACTCCTTCATAATCGCCTTTTTCCCAGAATTTTATACTGCGTTCTTCTTTTCCGTTCTCCTTATTGATAAAAAATAAGATTCCTTCTTCATCCTGCACCGCGATTAGGTTTTTGCCATCAACAGCAAGCCCTAGCCCGGAGATTTCGGTGAGCTTTTGGGGCAGCGTGAAAGTTTGGTCGGGGTCATCTAAACGATAAGTAAATCCATTCTGCATGGATGGATAGCAGGACGACAAGTGAGCAATGAGCAGTAAATTCAACCAGAGCATTAATTTCATTTTTGGGAAAGCCCAGCTTTGTTGGTCGGGGCTTTTCTGAGCACAAAATATAACCCGATTAAAACGAACGGAACGCTCAACAATTGCCCTGTGCTCATAATATTAGCAAAACTACTTTCTATACCACCCTGACTTTCTTTGAAATACTCCCAGATAATCCGAAATCCGAAGATCAGAATCAAAAACAAACCAAAGACAAATCCAGGCTGCTGCCGCTTGCTGGTTTTCCAATAGACCCAGTACAATACAAAAAAACTGGCGAGGTAACTCAAAGATTCATACAACTGCACCGGGTGGCGCGGTATCTTGTCTTCGCGCACAAAGATAAACGCCCAGGGTACATCGGCAGGTTTGCCCAGAATTTCTGAATTCATCAGATTGCCCAAGCGAATGAAGCAACCC
Source organism: uncultured Saprospiraceae bacterium (assembly GCA_964596135.1). Taxonomy (GTDB): domain Bacteria; phylum Bacteroidota; class Bacteroidia; order Chitinophagales; family Saprospiraceae; genus JADJNW01. The sequence continues at coordinate 4,808 of CAZQTF010000170.1, forward strand.
GCCAGCGCCGTTGGCACCACTACTTTATCCAAAATCCAGAGGATGGATTTTTGGGTCACGATGCGGGAATAAATCCACAACGCCAGGATAATGCCGATCGCGCCGCCATGACTGGCAAGCCCGCCCCGCCACACCATCGGTATTTCTGCGAGATTTTTGGAATAATATTCCCAGTCATAAAAAACTACATGCCCCAACCGGGCACCCAGCACAGCGCCCACCACTACATAGATAAACGCTTTATCGAGCCAGGCTTCGGGTGCTTTCTCTGCCTGAAACATGCGGCGTACAAAATATAGCCCCAGCAAAAAGCCAAGTGCAAAAAGCAAACCATACCAGCGAAAAGTCAGCGGACCAATCGTGGCAATTTCCGGGGATGCGTTCCAGGTGATGTAACCAAACAAAAGTTGCATGTTGATCATTTGAAGAGAAAAATAATTGACACCCCCAAAGTTTAATAGAATTTCATGGATTGGGAAAGAAAAGGGGAAAATTTTCCGCTGAAATTTAATTTTCCCCGGTTATAAAAGACATGCATCATGTTCGCCAAAAAAGCCGACGCAGCGGATGAAGTATAAAAGCTGCTACTTTGGCAAAAATTGATTTTTGGGGCTTCATTCCTAAAGAAAGACGACTGATTTCGGGCACGGGCGCCTCAGCCTCTTCCACATGAGGCTGCGCAGGAGCGACCTGTCTGGTTGTGATTGCAATTTCTCTGGCTTGAATGCCTTTTTCGTTTAGCATTGCGATTACTTGTGTAAAAGAAGAATCGGGCAGGATGAGGTAATTCCCACGACGACTGGCAGGAATCACCTCTTGCCGATAACCAGGGTTTAGTTGCCTCATAGTGTGCAAGGGTAGGCGAGCCACTTTTGCTACCTGCCTCAGATGTACAGATTGTTTTATTTTGATCAGCCGCAATTGATCCGACGAAAAGCGATAAGTACGAACACTCAGACCATGCTGTTGGTAGTGCTCCACCACGTATACCGCCGAGATAAATGCCGGAATATAGCGTTGCGTTTGTGTTGGCAAATAAGCCTCAATCGCCCAATAGTCTTTACTTTTTGCCTGGCGCATTGCTGCGCGCACCTTGCCGGCGCCGCAATTGTATGCAGCCAGTGCCAGCAGCCAATCGTCAAATTCCTCGTACAGATCCGCCAGGAAACTGGCTGCTGCCTCGGTTGACCGAATCGGATCGAGCCGCTCGTCCTGTTGTTCATTGATAACCAGGCCGTATTGTGCCGCCGTGTAATCCATAAATTGCCATAACCCCAATGCGCCCGAAGGCGATTTGGCAGAAACTTTCAACCGTGATTCTACAAAAGGCAAATATTTCAACTCCTCCGGCAGATTGCGCTGCTTGAGGTAATGCTCAAAAATCGGGAAGTAATAAGCAGCCCGCCCTATGGTACCTTCGGTTTCGCGTCGCCCACTCATAAGCTGCTCCCGAATCAATTGCTTGATCCGAGTGCTGCAACGGTTAGGGAAAGCAATCCGAAAGTCTCTCAGATGACTATCCATCAGGGATTCTGTTGTTGCTACTTTTTCTGCAAACGATGCCGCGTTGTGAGCGTCGAGGTTCGTAACCGGCAAAATCAACACGGCAATCAGCGCCAGGACTGGCGACCAACTGAGGTTTTCCATAGTTTTCTAAGATTATAACTTAGGGGAATAGGCTCACCTCGCACAATCCATGCAGGTGAATTCATAATTGATTAAGACTTTGGAAAAAATCAGGCAGGTAGAATACTCTCGTAAGCAAAGCAAATTTAATATATTTTTTGCCTATTGCCAAATTTAATAAAATATTAATTCAAATATTATCACATTTAAAAAATATTAAACCGATTCAACAAAGTGTTTACTTGTGTGGTTTTTTGGATTTCAAATATGAAATTTCGCTAAATACAAATGCCACATCCTTCATCGGAAGGATGTGGCATTTGAGTTGTGTGTAAAAAAAATCTTATGCGCGCTTAGAAAGCTCGCTTGGTAAAAACACGATTAATTCCTGATTGACAAAAACTTCTGGTTGGGTCAATCCATTCCATTTCATAATATCTTCTACGGTACATTTAAAAAGCCCCGCCAGATTTTCAATCCGGTCACCTTTTGCTACCACGTAGGTACTTTGGAAGGTATTGGAAGGTGCAGCAAAATTGAGATTGGCAATGGCCTGGCCTGCAAGATAGCTTTTGAAGATACTCACGGCGCTTGCCGGAAGCACCACAAAATGTCCTTTGGCGCTTTTCGGAACCTGCTTTTGCACAAAAGCGGGATTCAGTTTGGTGATGGTAGCCGGCGACAAGCCGCAGGCGGAGGCGATCTCCTGAAATGAGAGCGATTGGTACACCTTGATGGCGCGGGTCTCGCGGAGCGTCAATGATGGATATTCCGGTTTCAGATCGTGATGATCGTAGTAGTGCATGACGTACGCCGCAGCAATAAAAGCCGGCACATAGCGCTGGGTTTGCTCAGGAAGATAGGATTCTATTTCCCAGTAGTCCTTGCAATTGGCGGCGCGCATAGCCTGCTGTACTTTGCCCGGTCCACAATTGTAAGCAGCCAGCACCAGCCGCCAGTCGCGGAATTGGTTATACAAATCAGCAAGAATTTTTACCGCTGCCTCCGTTGATTTGTAAGGATCGAGTCGTTCGTCCACTTGTCCGTCAATGCGCAGTCCATACTGTTTGGCAGTAGCTGACATCAATTGCCACAAGCCAGCCGCACCGGCCGGGGATTTAGCGGTAGGATCAAGCGCTGATTCCACAATTGGTAGATACATCAATTCTTTCGGTAAGTCATAAATTGCCAGGTAGTGCTCAAAAATTGGAGCGTAGAGCAGTGATCGTCCCAGTATTTCCTGTGTTGTCTTGTAACCCGTTGCAACGTAATCCTTGATGTAGTACTTGACTTTTGCATTGTACTTCGCTTCGAAAGGAAGGGAAATGCGCTCAAGCCGTTCTTCAATCACCCCTTCTGTGTAGGTGTTCCAACGAGTACTGGGATCTTCTGGTGCGCTGAGGGGTAGCGCGTTTGTTTGTGTAGGTGCCAAAAGGTAGAGAGCTACCACTGAGGCAACCAATGTCCATGGGAAATTCATTATTGTGTTTTTAATAAAAAAATAACTGGGGGATCACCCCATTTCGTTTGATTAATGAGCTTAGGTTATATGTTTAAATTATTGAATGTAAAAATTATTTCATGCAGAATAATTGATGAATATGGGAAAGGAATGTATTAGAGGTTTCTCGATTATTTGTATTTAAAAGCAAAGATAGTCCCAAATCCATTTTGTGTCAATATTTTTCACTTAAAAGTTACTAACATTTTCATTTATAAAGGCTTAAAAGTGTTGCGATTATTCGTAAGAAAATAATGTTCTTGTAATATTTGCCTTACTTAACAATATGTTTGATTCAAGATTCGACTTTGCAACTATGTCTTCACGAAAAAAAATTTGGTGGTTGTTTTAGGGAAATTTTTGACCTTTTTGTGACAAAAGCTGTTTAAATTTTTAGACGCAAACAATAATTT
>CAZQTF010000171.1:0-8321 GCA_964596135.1 uncultured Saprospiraceae bacterium
CTTACAAATATACAGCAACGGTAAATCAAATACATACCCTTTTTAGGGTATTTTATAAATTTATTATTGTTAAAGTGTCTGAAAACAAAGAGCCTCCCTGGCAAAACTTGCAGAGAGGCTATCCCAAAAACCAATTGTTAAAGGACATCTTAATTCTTTAGCCGACAGAGACAAGTGTGTTTTTGGCAGCAGGCGGTTTCCGCATTACAATCAAAGAATTTATTAGGCATTATAAAAAGGCGCAAAAGCATGATATGTCTGTATAATGCCTGTGTATTCTATCAATAACCTTTATCTATTTCTGATTTTTTCTTTTCAAAATTGAGCATTACGGTAATTTCGTGTGAGCCGGTATTAAACTTTTGAAAGCGCTGAAACGATACATCGTAAGTGTAAAAGACGTTGAAGTTGGACAGCTTTGCGCCCAGCAGCACGCCCAATGCGCCGAGAGTTCGGTAAGATAATCCCGTGATAAGTTGCTCATCGAGGAAGCCCGCTTTCAGGTTGATATCTACCTGCGAAGGGGCGTCCTTAATTTTTCGGGCCATCACAGAAGGCTCAAGGGTAAAATTCAAATCAACGATCTCAAATTCATGTCCCAGGAAAAAAGTGTAGTACTGCAACGCAGACGAGTTGGTCGTTGTGCCTACCACGTCATCGAGGCGGGTTTGAATGAGATTGACAAAAGACAATCCCAAGCGGGTGTTTTCCCGAATACTGCCAAATAAGCCCACCGAAGCGTCGAAATCGCGTCGCCCGTCCAGATTTTCTTCAACGATATTGTCGCCGGGCTGGAAGAAATTACCATCGGTGATGGCGTTATCCAGCATCAATTGTTGATAAGCTGCGGAGAACCCGGCCGCCATTTTAACGTTTTCGCCAAAGTTGAATTTGAACGCCCAGTTTAACTGCCCCTTCAAACGAGTCATTTGCGCTGCTGTTTCCGACGAGACGCCCAGCCCTACGCCAAAGGTCTTTCCAACAGGACCGTTGAACATGGCTCCAAAGGTTTGCGGTGCGTCAGGAAAACCTGTCCATTGCGCACGAGCATTGAACTGCAGCTGAAAATTGTCGCTAAAACCTGCCGCTGCAGGATTAATCAAAACCGGCGTGATATGATAGTGCGTGAAAATAGCTTCATCCTGAGCACTTACAAGTTGAACAATCGCGAAGAAAGGTATGAGTAAAATTAATTTTTTCATATCGGAATCGGTTATTGGTTGAAAAATTAGATTTTGGGAAGTGGTGCGCCTGCCTCGTGTCAGGCGCACTATCATGCTTACTTAGTTATCTCTCAGGATTGTGATCGAGCCTTTACGTTGTACCAAATTGCCATCCGCGTCCACAAAGTCTATCACATAGTAGTACGGTCCTTCCGGCAACATGTCTCCGTTTTGCGCCGTACCTTTCCAGGTATTGTCATAATTATCGGCTTCAAAAACCAACTGTCCCCAGCGATTGTAAACCTCAAGGTGATTTTGTGAAAGTTCTTCGATGCAATTAATTCTGAATTCATCATTTAAACCATCGCCTCCATCATCATTCGGCGTGAGCACGACACTTGATTCGATGCATGGATAACGATCATCTTCCACCAACCCTCGCACCATATCGGGTGTGGAACAACCGCGAGCATCGGTCACGATTACAAAATAAGGACCAGGGCAGAGATTCGTGATCGTTTGCTGATTTTGATTCGGGAAAGAATTCCACTGATAGGTAAATGGCGGCGTTCCCCCTTCGACAACGGCTGTCGCCTTACCGTTGCAACCGTCCGAAGCGGGTTCAGTTTGTACCTGCACCTGAATCGGTTTAGGCTGTTCTAGCGTGAAAGCAGTAGAAACAGTACAATTGTTGGCATCTGTGACAGATACTGTGTATGTGCCTGGCGCCAGGAACGACAAGCGAGGTCCGGTGGCGGCATTACCCCAGGAAAAGTTATAGGGTCTGCCTTCCGCGCCGCCTATAGCACTTACAATAATTTCCCCGTCTTTGTTGCCAATACAGGAAACCTCCCTGATATTCGCGGTAATCTGGATCGTATCGGGTGGAATTACTGCAATTTCTTCATTTACCTGACAACCAATTCCATCCGTTATTATTACTTCATAAGTACCGGCAATTGCACCATTGAGGACGGGTGAAGTATTATTCAACAGGACACCTTCACGTCTCCATTGATACGTGTAGCTACCTTCACCGCTTCTACCCATCGCCTCGATGATGCCATCGGATGCATTCGGGCAACTAATGTCGGCGCCATTGTAATCGGAAATTACTTCCACCTCTGCCATAAGATTAGAGGTAGAACCAACCGTAAACTGCCGCACCAGTACATTACCTGATTGCTCGGACACCCGCGCTGTGTACACGCCTGGAGCTACATTTACAAGGCTATCAGTATTAGAAATCACATCGCCATTGGCATTGCGCCATGTGGTTGAGTAGGGCGTGGCCCCTCCTGATACACTGAGTTTAATCTTGCCATTCTGATCTTGCGGGCATTTGGCATTTGTCACCTGACCACTTGCTTTGAAAGTATTCACTGTTATCCCGGAGAAAGTCTGAATACACCCCTTGCCATCGCGCACCGTAGGTACAAAAGTGCCTTCGCACAAATTGATGATCTGCGTACCGGTACCCGTATTCGGGGCATTCCATTGAACAAGATAATCAGAATTGCCTCCGGCAAGTGTAATTGTAATTCTACCAGTACATCCAGATTCCTCATTATCGTGTACAACAGATACACTGGTGATGTTAATTGGAGCTGGTTCCTGAATGGTAGCAGAACTGGCAACGGTAGCACCGGCTCCATCTGTTACGGTAAAATTGATATTACCGCCACGCAAATTGTTTTTGGTTATATTTCCATCCGAATTTTGCACAGAAGTTCCATCGCCAAATACAACTGTGTAAGGCATTCTGCCGCCCTGAATTTCGAAGGTTAATGAACCGTCGTTGCCCCCAGAGCAGGTCACGTCCTTAATTTGAATATTAGTTACTGCAAGTGGAATCGCTTGTTCTGGTACAACAAAACAATCTTCTGCTGTACAGTTTTTATCGTCGGTTACGGTCACACAATATTCGCCTGCTGCCAGGTTGTTGATATTAGCCGTCGTTCTGTTATTGCTCCAATTATAGCGATAAGGCGAATTGCCGCCGTTAACAGTCAGAGCGATCGCACCGTTGCTGGCGCCTGCAGTAGCCTCTGTGACGTTGGAAGCAATCACAATAGGTGAAGGCGCACCCACTTCAAAACTGTTAAAAAGAGTACAGCCCTTCGAGTCCATTACGGTTACTACGTATTGCCCTACCGGCAGATTACTCTGCATGGTTACGTTATCGGTCAAAGAACCGCTCCAATTGTAGGTATAAGGGCTCGTTCCACCATTGACGGTTAATGAAATGCTGCCGGTATTAGTATTGATGCAATCTACATTCTTCACAATAGGGACAATGGTAATTGCTGCTGTCGGCTGCGTTACCGGATAGCTGGCAGTTGCGGTCTGGTTGGTGGCGTTGTCTGTTACTGTTACGGAGTAATTGCCCGCTGGAATATTCAGCAAATCCTGGGTGGTAGCTCCGTTGCTCCAATTGTACCGGAAATTGCCGGACCCTCCTTGTACCACCAAATCAATGCCGCCCGTTGACAAGCCAAAGCAGTTAACATTGGTAACCACCGGCTGCCCCAGTGACAAAATTGCCTGCCCGATCGTCACCGTGCCGTTTTGAAGCATAAATGGCACGCTCTGTTCATTTTTATCGCTCACCACAATGTCTGTAGGCGTATCGGTGAAATTTACGGTAGCCGTTGTGCCATTCGCTCCAAGTGCGTTGAAACAAAGTTGGAAAAGTACGGTGCCATTTGGTCTGGTAATGGATGCCAAAGATTCATCAAACCATACAAGCGTGATCGTTCCCGGACTGGTGGGTTGTTGGGGCGCGTTTGGCGTACCAAATATAATAGACGAGGGGAGATTCACACCTTGTGTTGATACAAACTGCAATTTGCTTGGATCATACGAAAAACTGGTACTGACACCCAGAATATTCGTCATATTATCTGCGGTCACATCCAGACAAACCTGCTGCCCCGACTGTACTGTTTCATTGGAAATGGACAGTTTGAAGGTTCCCCCGCCGCCACCCGACGAAGAAATAGTGATCGTACCATTTTTGGAGTTGAAAGGAACAATGTCTCCGTTTGATTTCCGCGCCTCGAACGGCAACTGATCATCTGAAAAGGCTACGGAAGCCGTACCAGTGCTTGCCAATACATTGAAACACAACTGGAACATAGCAGTCCCATCGGGTAGCGTAACGCCTAATCCATTGGAGCTATCCCACCCGCAGACAATCCTGCCCGGCTGCACAATGCCTTCTCCCGGCACGGTGATGGATTCATCGTTTAATCCCGGCAAAGAGGCATTAAAATTTCCAACCGACACAAATTGTAATTTTGCCGGATCGTACGTTAAATGAAACTGCCAGGAAATAATGTCATTAAAACCTTCTGTCGTAACATTCACGCACACCTGTGTACCTGTGGCTGCCGTTTTATCTTCAATCAACAACCGGAAAGTATCCGAATTGCCCCCGCCGCCACCACTGCCACTGATCGTCACTGTACTGCTTTTGCTATCAAAGAGCACTGTTTGTCCACCAGAATTGCGCACATCAATTGCCAAAGGTGTATTGCCGAAGCTAACTGTTGAAGTACCACTCCCTATGGCATTAAAACATATTTGGAAAATTATAGTCCCATTAGGGATACTCAATCCCGAGGTGGTCGGCTCATTCCACGAGCAAGTTATTCGCCCGGAAGGAACACCTCCCTGCCCCGGCAAGCCGAAATTCTGCTCGCTCAAACCTGCCAGATTAAAGCCAGTAACTGAAACGAACTGCAGCTTCGCCGGGTCAAACTGAATGCTGAAATCCATCAAAAGAATATCCTGAAAACCATCCGCTGTCACATCTACGCACACCTGCTGCCCCTGTTGCACGGTCTCATCCGACATGGATAGTTTAAACGCCGTCGGCCCGCCACCACCGCCACTGATTGTCACTGTACTGCTTTTGCTATCAAAGAGCACTGTTTGTCCACCAGAATTGCGCACATCAATTGCCAAAGGTGTATTGCCGAAGCTAACTGTTGAAGTACCACTCCCTATGGCATTAAAACATATTTGGAAAATTATAGTCCCATTAGGGATACTCAATCCCGAGGTGGTCGGCTCATTCCACGAGCAAGTTATTCGCCCGGAAGGAACACCTCCCTGCCCCGGCAAGCCGAAATTCTGCTCGCTCAAACCTGCCAGATTAAAGCCAGTAACTGAAACGAACTGCAGCTTCGCCGGGTCAAACTGAATGCTGAAATCCATCAAAAGAATATCCTGAAAACCATCCGCTGTCACATCTACGCACACCTGCTGCCCCTGTTGCACGGTCTCATCCGACATGGATAGTTTAAACGCCGTTGGTCCGCCACCACCGCCGCCGTTAATCGTGATGGTAGCAGGTTGTCCATTAAATGTTAGCGGAGAAAAATTGGGATCAAACACCTCGCTGTTCAAAGGACTATTGGAGAAAGAAATTTGCGTGGAACCAACACCTGGGTTCTGCAATACGGTGAAACATATTTCGAAAATGGTAGTGCCATCCGCTCGGGTCACCCCTGTGAAGGTATTGTCCGTCCACAATACGGTTATCTTTCCATCGGGTACGTTGCTGTTCACATTGGACGGCAACGCGGATTTCGGTATCCCGAAGGACGTTTGAGCCGGAGGTGCCTGCATGTCCGGCAAATCTATACTTCTGATCGTCGTCGGGCTTTCCGACGTGGACTGCAGCCGCAAGACCGAAGGATCATAGTTGACCGTAAACTGAAAGCCGCCAACTTGGTTGAAATTGGTCACTTTTACCGGAACACAGAATTGCTGACCGGGATCAACAGTTTGATTTCCAATAGAAAATGTTACGGTTTGAGCTGTTGAGTAAGTAAAGCAGAATAGGAATCCTGCCATCAGGTATGTAATAATTCTATTCATCGCGCTCGGAGTTTGGGACGTGAAAAAAAAGCGTTTATTCTTAAAAGAAAATTAGTTTTTGAGTGACTGTGAAATCGGTACTAATCAATGCATATTGGTATGTGCCCGCACCAAGAAACATCTCTTTGGTCAATGTCAATGTGTTAAAACCACTTGCAAACGTGCGTTGCTCCTCGTACACCGTTTGCCCCTGGATGTTGTAAATCACCAGGCGAGCTCTTGTAGCTTCCTTTAATTCAAATTGAATCTGTGTGGATTCATGAAAAGGATTAGGGTAACTATCTCTTATCTGAATTTTGTGAGGAGCGTTGTTATAGGTATATATATTGGTGGTTTCGCCCATCACGGTAACGGCTCCATTGTGAAACGCCGCCTGAATGGCTTCGCGGGTTGTATCCGCAATTTCGCGCGCAGCAACGTCATCCGTAAAATTAATCGGGGTAACCATATCGGGAGTGCCTATCACATCAAATTCCACTGAAAAAAGCGTGGTGCTATCGTCTAAGCTTCTCCCCTGAAGTTGTGCATCTACCCAAATGAACGCCAGTATTCCTTTTGAAACCTGGTTTTTGCCGAAAGCCTCCGTTAGTGCGGTCTCTTCGAACAAAAAGTTCTTTGTTTCCCTAAATTTCAGTACGGTTGAATCCCAAGCTATGGTAAACTGTGCACCAACTATGTTTTTGAAGTGTGCAACTTTAATGTCAGCCTTATATACTGTATAAGGTTTGACAACCTCGGTAGGAGCTATAATAGTAGGGAGAGATTGCGCTTGTGAGAATAGTGCCATAAACATGCACAGAATACAGGAGAGAGCAGCGCTTCCTATCTTTTTCATGGGATTACTTTATTAACTTGCCAATTTTGCTGCAAGGTAATAAAATTTCTGAAATATCGCAGCTTTCTAAGGTAAGTATTTTCAGGCATTAACAAAAAAAAAGAGGAGTGGCTCCTCGAAAAGAACCACTCCCCTTAGGTTTATATTGATTACTCCATTACAACCATCTTCTTGGTCGCGGTGAATTCACCACTTTCAAGGGTGTAGGTGAGTACGCCGGTCGGCAGATCAGCGCTGTTCAGCGTTACCTGATTGTAACCCTTCGCATAGCTGCCTCTTACCAACTTCACAACTTTACCCGTTACATCCGAGATCGTGATCGTAGCATCACCCGCTACCGGCAGGTTGAATCCGATCAACGTCTGACCCTCGAATGGGTTCGGCGTGTTCTGATACAACTCGAAGCCAGCCGCTGCAACAGCACCGCTGTTGAACTGGATCGCTACGTTCATCAGTTCTCCCGTCTGGTTGTAAGCCTCTGCCACCGTGTAGCGGCTGCTTACGCCCAGGGCGCGGCTCAATTCCACTTCGCTCTTCGCACGTACTACCAGAGAGAACAATACGTCGTTCGCGTTGGCTTCACCGTTCCAGCTCGTGGTAATCACCCCTTCGCTTACATAACGCAAACCGAAGTTTTCCTGTGTCGCTACACCAGCAACGATGTCCACCAGTTCCAATGCCTTGTTGTCGAAGGTCAATGTCGCCTGATAGCCCTGGATGCCGGCGATGTCGGAAGCACGGAAGTCAATCGTGTACTCATCACCTGCGCCCAGTTTCACATCTGCTACCTGGAAGTTGAATGTGCCATTTACGTTACGTACTTCTGCTGCAGTCGCATTCAGACGCGCGTTGCCGTCAATGTCACCTATCTTAACAGCGACGAAGTTCACATTTGCAATCGCACCTGCCAGGTCGTTGATGTTCTTCACCTCTGGGAACGCCTGTGACCATGGGTTCAGCGGGTTCGGGAAGGTGTAGGATGCTTCTACGAATCTCCAGCTCGTGTTGTTTGCAAATTCCGTATCCACGCTCAGGATCAACTTACGCAGTGCGATCAGGTCGAGGATCGAGATGTTCTTCGAGTTGTTTACATCCGCTGCGATCAACTTGTACGGGCTGTTCAGCGGCTGTACACCCAGGATGTGCTTGCTGATCAGTACCAGGTCGAACGTAGATACACCATTCAGGTAACCATTGTCCTTCACCGGAGTGATCGAGTAGTCATAACCCGGTTGCAGGTTGTTGAAGCCATACTGACCCTGTACATTCGTCGTGTTCACCTGCGATGCCTGACCGCTCAGTTGTACCGTTACGTTTTCAACCGGACGGTTGTCTTCCGTTGCGATCAAACCGGCAATCGAACCGATACCACCCGGACCTGCACATGCCGTGTTGAGGTTGTTCTGAACCAGTACATAGGTTTCGCAGTAATCGAA
>CAZQTF010000172.1:0-8282 GCA_964596135.1 uncultured Saprospiraceae bacterium
ACCGAAGGGGGCGAAGCCAGAAAAGGAGAAGAGAGCAGAGATAGCAGCAGAGGCGGCGATAGACGAGGCGGCGACAAACCTCGCGAACAGCGAGGCGGTAGTCAGCAGAGAGATGACTCGAAAGAAGTATCGCAAAGAGAAGTGGAAGAGCAAATCAGGGCAACTATGGCGCGCCTGTCGGGTGGAGGCAAGAAAAAACGCCAGAAAATGCGCCGCGATAACCGCGAGCGCCTCCGCGAGCGCCAGGAACAACTGGAACAGGAAGGACAAACCGGCAAACTGGAAGTCACCGAGTTCGTCTCGGTATCTGAGCTTGCAAGCCTGATGGATGTGCCCGTTGCAGATGTCATCACGGCTTGTTTGAATCTCGGGGTGATCGTTTCTATCAACCAGCGCCTGGATGCAGAAATCATCGAATTGATTGCCGAAGAGTTTGGGCATGAGGTAGAATTTATCAGCGTTGAAGAACAAGTCGAAGAAGAAGAGGAAATTATAGATAACCCGGAGGACCTGGAGCCCCGCGCTCCGATTGTGACGGTCATGGGGCACGTTGACCACGGTAAAACATCTCTTCTTGACTATATCCGGAAAGCCAATGTGGTAGCCGGTGAAGCGGGTGGAATCACTCAGCACATCGGCGCTTACGAGGTGGAAACCAGCGGTAAGAAAATAACCTTTCTGGATACACCCGGTCACGAAGCATTTACTGCCATGCGTGCCCGAGGTGCCAAGATTACAGATATTGCAGTGATTGTGATCGCTGCTGATGATAGTATCATGCCGCAAACGCGTGAAGCGATCAGCCATGCCCAGGCAGCAGGGGTCCCCATTGTATTTGCCATCAACAAAATTGATAAATCAGGCGCACAGCCTGAAAAAATCAAGCAGGAACTGGCGGGCATGAACCTTTTGGTAGAAGAATGGGGTGGTAAATATCAGTCGCAGGATCTTTCGGCAAAGACCGGTTTGAATGTTGATCTGCTATTGGAAAAAATCCTTCTCGAAGCTGAAATTCTGGACCTGAAAGCTAATCCGAATCGAATGTCAATTGGTACGGTTCTGGAAGCTTCGCTCGATAAAGGACGCGGCTATGTTGCGAAAATGCTCGTGCAAAACGGTTCGCTTAATATCGGCGATCCTATTGTTGCCGGTGAATACTCCGGTAAGGTAAAAGCGATGTTCAACGAACGGGGCAAAAGGATAACAACGGCAGGCCCTTCTACGCCGGTACTGGTACTTGGCTTGAATGGCGCGCCCCAGGCAGGTGAACGTTTCAAGGAAGTGGAAAACGATCAGGAAGCTCGTCAGATTGCTTCCAAACGGGCGCAGATTGCGCGAGAACAAGCCAACCGTGCCACCAAGCGTATCAGCCTCGACGAAATCGGTCGTCGTTTGGCGCTGGGTAATTTCAAGGAACTGAATCTGATTGTCAAAGGGGACGTGGATGGCTCGGTAGAAGCGTTGTCTGACTCGCTGATCAAGCTTTCGATCGAAAGCGTTCAGGTGAATGTAATCCACCGCGCAGTGGGCGCTATTACCGAATCAGACGTATTGCTGGCTTCGGCGTCCGATGCGATTATCATTGGTTTCCAGGTGCGTCCTTCGGCAAATGCCCGAAAGCTGGCGGAAAAAGAAGGCGTACAGATCAAGTTGTACTCGATTATCTACGAAGCAATCGAAGAGATCAAGATGGCGATCGAAGGCATGTTGGAACCAACCAAGGAAGAGCGGATTATTGCACAAGTGGAAGTTCGCGAAGTGTTCAAAATTTCCAAAGTTGGTACGATTGCCGGTTGCTATGTTCAGGAAGGAAAAGTCACCAGAAATACCAGCGTGCGAATCATTCGCGACGGCATAGTGGTGTATCCGACGCGGGAAGGCGCTGCTGCCAAGATCGCTTCGCTCAAGCGTTTTAAAGACGATGTAAAGGAAGTGAAAAACGGTATGGAATGTGGTATTTCTATTGAAAACTACAATGACATAAGGGTCGGCGACATCATCGAAGGCTTTGAAATTATAGAGATTAAGCAGAAGCTGGCGTAATGCCAAGTGAAAAGTTGGAAGTAAGATTATTCAAATGATGTAAAGAAGTGAACGGATAAGTAAAAAACGGCATTCTGATGTTAAATCAGGATGCCGTTTCCGCTTTTATCGGTAGCCACAGCGACGGGCAGTGCGTGAGGGATGCGGCGGGCTTGCCCCGACCGAAGGGAGCGGGTGAGCGCATAGCGAACCCAAAGCAGCCCGCCCCCGACTTGTTGGGGGCACGCCCCCTAAATTATTTCAACCCTTTCATGACTTCCGCAATCGCCCGCTCCAATTGCGGATCGCGTCCTTCAAGGCGATCTTTGAAAGTCGTTTGTACAAAAATATCTGGCTTTACGCCTTCGCGTTCAAGGTTTTTGCCGTCCAGCGTATAACAACCCCAAGATGGCAGGCGGTAGAATGAACCGTCCACGAGGCTTTTGCCGGAGGTGAAAATGATCCAGCGGTAGGTCTCAGTGCCGATGATTTTGCCCAAGCCCAATTGCTTGAAACCTGCTGCCGTCATTTCGGCGTCGCTCAAGGATTGTTCGTTGACCAGCAACACGATAGGGTTTGCCGCCGGCGTGAAATTCGATTGTACGGTGAACGCGCCTTCGCGGTATTTCCACTGCAAATACGGGCGCTGGCTCAGGAAACGCAGCACATCGTCGTGCACATTGCCCCCCGTGTTGAAGCGTAAATCCAGGATCAAGCCTTCGCGCTGATAAGCTTCGCTATTCATGTCAATCAGAAATTTCTCCAGTTCGCCGCCGCCCATGTTGCGCATGTACGCGTAAGCCACGCGTTTGTTGGTTTTTTCATCCACGATGCGCTGGTTATTGTCAATCCATTCATCATACAAAAGCGAGCTTAGGGAGCCATAACTCTGGGGGTGAATTTGCACCGTATATTCCGAGCTGCCCCGCTGAAAAGTCAGGTTCAATTCCTCATCCAGAGAGGGTTGCGAAAAGTAAAAATGGCGCGAAACCGCTGGATTTACCGGCGTGCCGTTCACTTTCGAGAGCACATCGCCAGGGCGAATGTCTTTATCTTTTTTGTCGGCGGCGCTGTTGTTAACAATGGATTTTACGGTATAGGGCTTGTCTTCTTCAAACAGGATACCGGTTTCGGCGGTGCGGGTTTTGTAGAAAATATCCTCCTCATTGCCGAAGGAGTTAAAACCTAAGTGTGAAGAATTCAGTTCGCCGAGCATATCATTGATGAGCGTGCGCAAATCTGAACGGGAATCGAGGTAAGGCAAAAACGCGGCGTAACGCTGCTTCATGCCTGCCCAATCGGTGCCATGAAAAGTTTCGTTGTAGAAATTTTCCTCCAGATTTGCCCAGGTTTCGTAAAACATCTGGTTGAACTCGTCCGCCAGATTTTTGCGGAAAGTGTAGGAAATATCAATTTTTTCTACCTTTTTGCCATCCAGATTGACGGTGTGAATGTCGCCGCGAATCAGGGCGTACATTTTATCTTTGATCTCGACGATACTGAGTTCGCCGGTGTTCGCGCCTTCAATTTTTTCGGTTTTTGGCTCGGCAAATGGCTCGTAGGTCACCTTCCACCAGTTGGTGCGTCCCTCTCCATGATCGGAAGTAAAAATGACGGTCGTTTTGTCGTCTTTCTGCGTCACGTACACGCCAAACTGTGTACCGAAATCAGGGCTTATTTGCTCCAGCAAGCGCATCAGCCCCTCAGGATTCATAGTTGCCGGCGTGACAATTTTCACCGAATCGTTCTTTTCTTCTTTCTTTTTCAGCGAATCCGTCACGAACAGATTATCGTATTCCTTGCTTTTGAAAGGCTCATCCACTTTTTCCAGCGGCATCCGGTACACGTGCGCATTGCCCAAACCGTACGGATAGGCGGGCTTGAGCCGATTGGTCACAAAGTAAATCCACTTGCCATCGGGCGACCAGAACGGAGCGGTCTCCGTGACGCCGGTATTGGTGAGATTGGTCGTTTTGCCAGTTTTTAGATGATGCACGAAGATATCCTGCTCGAAATTGCGATGCGAAGTGAACAACACGTATTCTCCATCGGGCGAGAAGCCCGGTGCCGGATTTTGGAAGCCCCAGATTTCTTCTTTGGCTAACAGCTTAGTGGTCAGGTTTTTCAGGTCTATCAGCCGCACTTCGTCGCGCCCGCTGATGTACACACCCTGGCTGTGATTGTGATTGAGCGTGAGATCACGGTCATTTTTGTTGACATTGGTGATTTGCTTTTCCGGGGCGGAGCCATCGGCAGCGAGGGTAAACCAGTTGGTGTAGCCATTGGCATTGGTCATGTTGTAAATCAGGGACTTGTTGTCTGCCAGCCATTTCACTTCCAGCACACGCCCACGCGGATTGGTGGGCAGCATTTGTACAAATTTGCCTTTCACATCCGAAGCGAAGAGTTTTCCGCGCGAAACAAACGCCAGCTTTTTGCCGTCTGGCGATACATCAAAATTTTCGATTTTACCTTTTACATTGAAATCCTGTGCTTTAGAGAGGGTTTCGTTGTTGAAAATCTGCACATTGATCCTGTTGCTGCGCTTCGATTTTACATCGTACGTCCAGAGTTGGTAATCTTTTTCAAATACAATTTTTTCGCCGTTGGCGCTCACCTGCGGCATCTTGATCGAAGTTGTGAATTTGGTCAATTGCTTTTTCTTATTTCCATCCAATGCGTACAAATTATACTCGCCGTTCGCTTCGTCGGAAACAAAGTAAATATTGCCTTTTTGGTCAATCGTGTACCAAAAATCCTTGCCGATCCAATTGGTGTACACCTTGAATTCCTTGGTCTTCGGATGGTACGACTGAATGTCGGGGTTGTAGGCGCCCTGGTAGCGCTTGCGATTGGCGGCGCTGCGGCTTTCCCATGTTTCGTTGAAAAAAAGCGCTCCATCTGGATGCTCCACCACCGTATGTACGGTGTTGAAATAATTGCCGAATAAACGTTGCGGTGTACCGCCGTCTTTGGACACTTTGTAGCCCGATTGGCGGTTGTAACGATTGGACGTAAAGTAAATAAATTTTGAATCCCATGACCAGCTATCCACCTGATCAAAAGCTTCATGGAAGGTCAACTGGCGAATCTCGCCGCCTTCTACCGGCATCAAAAATACATCCTGGCTGCCGTACTGCGATCCGGTAAACGCAATCCATTTGCCATCCGGCGATACGCGCGGAAAGGTTTCGTTGCCTTCCATCGCGGTGAGGCGGGTCGCCGTGCCGCCGTTGGCATCCACCCGCCAGAGATCGCCTTCGTAGCCGAAGATAACCGTCTGTGCATCCGGGGTCAAGGTTGGATATGAAGCAAAATAAACCTCGGCGGATTGAGCTTGTAATAAATTGATTATCAGTGTCAAAATCAGGATAATAAATAAATTTTTCATTAAGAGTCAGGTTTTATGTATAAAAAAATTGAATTGATTTACACATCTACAAAATATCTGGTGACTTAAATTCATCAGATGTCTATGAAAAGACAATTTCAAAAATAGTCAGAAATTTCGATGCTCCTAATTGAGGGGATATTTTATTACATTTTAGAGCGGGCGATCGCCAGGATTTCCATTTCCAAATTATTTGCCTGCTGCGCCATTTTTACTGCTTTTTGTAAAATATCATGGGCAAATTCTTGATCCTCCAAGCTGGCGACATTAGTCTGCACATTCAGCAAAGCGCCATGCACCGCCGCACGCGCACACAACGCGCCTACGCCTGCGTCCGAAGCGGAAGCGGGATTGCCCTCCTGCGCCATAATTTTGAGCAACTCAAAGGATTGAAAAGCCAATTCTAAAGTTCTGAAAGGCACTTGAATCGCAAATTTGGTTGCATCCTGGATCATTTTTTTGCGGATTATTTTCTCTTCCTCCGTGCCTTTGGGTAAACGGAATGCCTCCAGAATCTGGTTGAACGCTTTGGTATCTTCATCCACCAACCGGAGCAGTTCATCCTTGATCCGCTGACCTTTCTCCGCCCAATCGGAGAAAAATTCCCAGCGTTTGTCCCAGCCGCGTTTGTGGGAGGAGAGATTGGCGACCATTGTACCCAACGAAACGCCCAGCGCGCCCACATAAGCTGCCGTAGAACCACCGCCCGGCGCCACGCTTTCTGAAGCGGTTTCATTGGCGAAATTCTTTAAGGTCAGATGGATAAGCGGTGCATCGCTTTGCTTGCGAAGTTTGTATTCTATAATTTTTTTATTCGGATCAAATGGCGTAAGCTCGTCCAAACCCATTGATTTTACAGCAATTTTGATGATTTCTTCTTCCGAAGCGCCCAATGAACGCTGCTGTTTTCGCAAAAAATATTTGCCCGCATCGAGCATGGCTTGCAGGGGAATCATGCCCACCAACTCCGACCCGGTGACGCGCATGCCGCGACTTTCAGCGCTTTTGCAACAAGCTTCAAATGCCTCATGAATCGGCGTGATGCTGATGTTGGTCAAATTCATCGAAACCTGCGCGATGCCGTACTCCTCAATGTACCAACCAATGCCTTTTACAAACTTCAAAGAGCCAGGGATACGTTCACCGTTGACCAAACGTCCTTGCTCGCGCACGTCAAAAGCCACTGCATTGGCGCGTCTGGTAGAAGTCGTATTCAAATTCACATTGTATGCAATCAAAAAATCGCGCGCCCCGATGACCGTAGCGCCGGCTTTTGCATTAAATTTTGCTGGTCCGTAGTCGGGTTCCCATGCTGGTTTTTTCAATTTATCGGGTAGGGCTTCGTATTCGCCGGAGCGGATTTGCGCGAGGTTCCTGCGCTCGGGTTTAGTCGCGGCATTTTCATACATGTACACCGGAATGTCGAGTTCTTCGCCTACACGCTTCGCCAATGTATGCGCCCACCGGGCGGTTTCCTCCATCGAAATATTGGCAATCGGAATCAGCGGACACACATCCGTAGCGCCCATACGCGGATGCTCGCCTTCGTGCTGGCTCATATCAATCAGTTCCGCCGCTTTTTGAATACCTCTGAAAGCTGCTTCGATCACTGCTTCCGGCGCACCGACAAAAGTCACTACCGTGCGATTGGTCGCTTTACCGGGGTCAACATCCAAAAGCTGCACGCCTTCCACGGCTTCGATGGCATCGGTGATTTGTTTGATCATGGCAGGATCGCGCCCCTCGCTGAAGTTGGGTACGCATTCGATGAGAGCTTGGTTGGTCATTGGTTTAGGTTTTCGGGCAAAGATACAGTTCGTGAATAGATTTCCGAAATCTCAGAGATTTCGGAAATCTGTAAGATCATGATATTCTACAAATACTTCAACCACCAATGATCATGTGTGGATTTATACTGCCAATACCATTTACACAAAAAGTACATGGGTATCAAGAATAGTAGCCATATTACATACACCAGCCATAATTTCGGCGTGTAATCAGCGGGAATATTTCGGGGATGGACCGTGAAAAAATTTAAATATTGCCCGTAAATAATGTAATGCCAAGCTACGGCCGCCAGACTCAGGATCGGGAAATGCAGGATATAAAAGAAGAACGGTACTCGCCCAAAGGCTATCAATATTTCCGCCAGTTTTCCCTGCATTTTTTCAAAAGGGATTAATAAAAGTAAAGACGGACCTATGGTCATTAATATAAATAATAAAGATGGAGGATATTTCTCGGTATTTAAAAAAGACATGATAGTGCCTAAAAATCTGTCCTGCACGGACCAGGGGCGCGGATCGCCGTACCAATTGATAAAACGTAATAAAATGAATAAGGCGGTCAATCCGATTCCCCATTTTAAAAGAAAATCAAAACGCCTTTTTTGCTCCCATTTCATTACTTGTCCAAAAACATAACCGATAGACATCACCGCCACCCAGGGAATCAAAGTATAAATAATTGCCACACCAAAGGTTTGCTCCTCGTTTAACGGAATCCATTGCTTGCCGCCATAAATTATTTTCCAGAGCCAATCGAGCGCTCCGAATGCTTCGGGCTTTATACCTTCCAATAAATGATGCCCGGCGATCATTGCAATAGAAAACGCTGCAATAGCCCATTGCGGCAGCCATATCAATCCCGCCAGCACGATCATCGCCCAGCCGATCACCCAAATGACTTGTACAAACATAAAACCTGCCAGATGCGGTAAGGTCAGAGACCAACTTTGATTTATAATTAGTAACTCGATGAGAATCAGCCAGATACCCCGGCTTAGCAAAAAGCGACTCAGGGCAGCTTTATCTTTGATTTTTTGACCGTACAAAAAAGCAGCAGTTCCTGCCAGAAAGACAAATAC